>JAIENH010000677.1 GCA_019751475.1 Cyclobacteriaceae bacterium | reverse complement strand
TTTCTAACCAAGAGAAAAATACACTTGCCCTTATGATACAAGCCTTTGTGGCCAAGCCAAGGCGTAGCATGGAACAAGTAATGGATGACATGACAGCATACGCTAAACGCCAGGGATTAACACCCGAAAAACTGGACGAGCTGCTGAAAGAAGAATAGATGCTCTTTGTTTTTGACACCAATGTATTGATTAGCGCAGCACTGGTGGAAGGCGTTTGCCGTCTGGCCTTTGATATCGGCAAGGCACAAGGCATTGCACGCTCGGAAGAGACATTTAGAGAGCTTGCCAAAACATTGGAGAAGCCGAGATTACAAAAATACCTTACCAATGAAACAAAAATCGATTTCCTTGCCAACTTCTTAAAACTCAGCCAGTTCATTGGCATTACCGAAAAAATAGCGGTATGTCGAGATCCAAAAGATGATATGTTTTTAGAGCTGGCAGTTAGCTGCCAAGCTTCGGCCTTGATTACCCGAGACGGAGATTTGCTTTCGCTGCACCCCTTTCGAGGTATACCTATTGTCAGTGTAACAAATTTCATCAAACTGTACAGTTGATCGAGCATCATCAACCTGTTTTCCGTTTCCTCATCTTTTACTTTCTGTTGATCGCTCCTTCATTTCGTTTGTTGATGAGTCGCCTATCATCTCCCTGCGCAACAGTAAAAAAGGCGAGTACGCTGATAAACGGGTCGGATTTTAGGATTGGCAAAGTGTATAGACGATATGCGGAGGAGCAGTTGACTATGCTGCGCTAAGGTCAAAGTTTCAAAATCCGAAGTTTTGTCCGTCCCCTTATCTTAATCTTATTGCTGATCAGTAGTCTGGCAATCACACCAACACTTACAATCATAGCGGTCACGTTCAATGTTTCCCTGCTCAGCTGACCTGTGTTGATTACATCCAAAAGCAAATAGCCCGTGCCGGCAATAAGCGTAAGTTGGGCGATTTTGTAGCGGAGCCACCACTTCGTCTTTTCATCCACGTAGAGACATTTTATCTCCTTCACCGGAATCGTGTAGCCTTTAAACACCAGCACACTGTCTTTAATCTCAATGATCTCATCGCGAATTTTTGATTTTAGTCCTTTTAACTGAAAGGTGATTTCATCACCGGCTTTATAGTAAGCGTTTTTATTTTTGTTTTTCTTCTGTAGCATCAGCAGGGTTTTTTCTTGCTGAGAGTTGGGTGTGCGATCAACTCGCTGGGAAAAAGTAGCTGTAGGAAAGAGAAGTATAACGATAAGTAGAGCAACTCTTGTTTTCATGCTTACAACAGAATAGGTTAAAAATACCGAATCTATTTTAAAAATTCGGTTTGACGGAATGTCTCCACCCACTTAATTGCTCCTATAGATCAGAAACGTCAACGGATTCCATTCATATATCTCCGCTGTTGATTTATTTCCAACCTCACCACCTTTTCTTATATTGTCCATTATTTTTATTGCAATGCGTCAACCGGTTTCTTCAGGCATCCTAAGTTATGCAGTCACTCGCTGAACTGATCAGAAAACAGAAGGTCGTGCCCCTCCATTCACACCCGGATGTTGGCGTGATGAAGGAGCTTGTTACCGCCTGTTACGAAGCAGGCATCCGGTGTTTTGAGTTCACCAATCGTATCGCAGAAGCTGACCAGGTGTTTTATGAGCTGAAGAAATATTGCAAGAGTAACCTCTATGATCTAAAGCTTGGTGTAGGCACCATCAAAAACACGACAGACGCAGAAACATTTCATTCCATCGGAGCCGATTTTTTGATCTCTCCAATCATCTCAACTGAATTGATTGACTTTACGAAATCGAGAAATATCTTGTGGATACCTGGTTGCAGCACGGCATCGGAAGTAGGACAAGCGGAGAATGCAGGCATTGACTTGGTGAAGATTTACCCTGCAAACTTGCTGGGTGGCCCGGCCTTCATCAAAGCGATGAAGGATATTTTTTCAACCATGCAATTTTTGCCAACGGGGGGCATCAAGGCGGACAAAGCTGAAATAGCCACTTGGCTAAACAGTGGAGCGATTGCAGTGGGCCTTGGATCACAATTATTTGGTAAGGCGCCCCTTGATATAAATCAATTATCAAAAACAATCCGGACATTGGTAGAATGATTTCATAAATGAGCATGCTAGCGAATAAAAATATTGTTGTCATTGGAGGCACCACAGGTTTGGGTCTTTCTGCCGCAAAAGCATTTGTAGCGCAAGGTGCTTGTGTTGTAGTGGTTGGTCGAAACGAAGCGACTGTTGAGGCTGCGCAAGCGTTGCTTGGAAAAAATGCCCGCGCTGTGAGTGGTGATGCTTCAATCGCCAGTACGGCAATAGATGCTATCAATGTGTGTGAAAAAAGTTTTGGAAGTTTTGATGGACTCTATCATGTAGCTGGTGGCAGTGGAAGAAAAATGGGTGATGGCCCTTTGCATGAATTGTCGCTGGAAGGGTGGAATAAGACGCTGGACTTGAATCTTACCTCGCTTATGTTGAGCAATCAGGCGGCAGTAAGAAAATTTTTACAATTGAAGAAAGGCGGCAGTATTTTGAATATGGGATCGGTCCTGGGTTTTTCACCTTCGCCTACCTATTTTTCTACTCATGCTTATGCGGCTGCTAAGTCGGCTGTCATTGGCTTTAGCAAATCGGTTGCCGCCTATTATATAAAGGAGAATATTCGAGTCAATGTTATTGCTCCCGCCCTCGTGGAAACACCGATGGCGCAGCGCGCAGCGAATGATGAAGAAATTTTGGCTTTCATAAAGTATAAGCAACCGTTAGATGGTGGCCGCATCGGTCAACCGGAAGACCTTGACGGTTTGGCTACATACTTTATGAGCGAGCAATCGAAGTTTACCACGGGTCAGGTGGTGTCAGTGGATGGCGGATGGTGTATCAGCGAGACGTAATGAACAGCGATCTCAAAAATGTTTCTATTGGGATTGATCTGGGGGGCACCCGCATCAAAGGAGTTGCTATTGATCATGCAGGAAGTGTGCTGCACCAGGTGTATACAGCCACGCACGATGGCGGAGAATGGAAAGCAGACATCTACAAGACCGTTAACGACCTGAAAGAAAAATTGAAGGCCAAGAATATTCCCGTAGGTATTTCTGCCCCAGGCCTTCCTAACAAAAATAATACAGCTATCGCACACATGCCCGGCCGGCTGCAAGGGCTTGAGAATTTTGTTTGGCAAGATCATTTGAACTGCCCAGCCTTTGTGTTGAATGATGGTGTAGCGGCCCTGGTGGCGGAAGCGAAGACCGGTGCAGCTAAAAATAGCGTTAACGCAGTAATGGTAACACTAGGCACGGGCGTAGGGGGTGCATTGCTCATTCACGGCAAGCCGTTTCAGGGTTCGTTTAATAAAGCGGGTCACATCGGTCACACGGTAGTGGATAGCGATGGTGAAAAAGACGTAACGAATATGCCGGGCAGTTTGGAAGATTGCATCGGCAACTGCACAATAGAAAAAAGGAGCGGAGGGAAATTTTCATCTACACATGAGTTGTTAAAAGCCTACCGGAGTGGTGATGCGGTAGCAAAAGACATTTGGCTCACCTCCGTGCGCAAACTCGCGATAGGCCTCGCCTCTGCCAGCAACCTGATTTCACCAGATACCATTGTAGTGGGTGGAGGAATTGCCGAAGCCAACGATGATCTGTTTATACCGTTGAATCGCTGGATGGATGAGTTTGAATGGCAGCCGGGCGGCATTCGCCCGCAAATTGTAAAAGCCGTACATGGAGATTTGGCAGGTGCCATCGGTGCAGCTTGTTATGCGATGGACAGGATGGAAGCAAAGAATTAAACTTCATAAGTTGTGATCTATCGCGAAAGAATTGCATCGTATGTGAAAAGCTACAAATCGGGTTACAGCCTGGAGCAGCCTTTCTATACAGAGAGTGATTTTTTTGAAGCCGAGTGGAAATCAATTTTCAAGACGAGCTGGCTGTATGCAGGCAGCATAGCGCAGATACCCAAAGCGGGTGATTATTTTTTATATCATCTGCGGCATGATTCGGTTATTGTCATTCGCGGCAGTCAGGATAAAGTGCACGCACATTACAATACGTGTCGGCATCGCGGCTCTGCAATATGCCTGGAGGAGTCGGGTCATGCTACGAGGCTGGTTTGTCCGTATCATTTGTGGGTGTATGATACAGATGGTGCGTTGCTAAAAGCGCGCATGATGCCTGACGATTTTCCGAAAGAACAATTCGGTCTTCGTCCCGTGCATGTGCGAGTAGTGGAGGGGTTGATTTTTATTTCGCTGGCAAGCGAAGCACCTGATTTTTCGACTATTGAAAGGAGTCTTACTCCATATCTCAAACCCTACCATTTGCCGCAAGCAAAACTGGCTGCTTGTAAGAATTACACCCTGCAAGCAAACTGGAAGTTAGTGGCTGAAAATTTTCGCGAGTGCTACCATTGTGGTGGGGCGCACCCTGAATATTGTAATGCCGTGGCGGGCGCAAACCTTATTGAGAATGTTGATGAACTAACAGCAACAAAGCAAAAGGTTTGGAGTGAAAAAGGTTTGGAGACAAAACTAGTGGAGGTAACCGAAGGCACCACTACGTATGCCGTTCGCTACCCGCTGCGACCCGGAGTAGAGAGCTACAGTGTGGATGGAAGAAAAATTTCTATTCCCATGGGACAACACACAGACCATGATGCAGGTGTGGTGGGCTTGGTAAACTACCCAAACTTTTGGATGGATGCTGTGAGTGATTATGTGTGGACCATGCGGGTAACACCCATTGATGCAGCTACAACGCACGTGCAGTTTTGTTGGCTGGTGGATGGTAAAGCGGAGGAAGGAAAAGATTTTGAATTGGAGCGACTTACAAAATTTTGGGAAGTGACAGGAGAGCAAGACGCACGTCTGTGTGAAAACAATTACCTCGGCATCAAAAGCAGCGCCTATGCCCCTGGCCCTTATGCGCCTGTAGAAGACCAGGTGGTAAACTTTGTAGATTGGTGCGTTGAGAAACTAAAGGCTGGGCTTTAAAGGTGATTGTTGCCGCTTCATAAAAACCATTAGAATAATTACTACCACTCCAACCAAAATGGCATTTAGGAAGAATACTTCTGAAATCTTCATGCCTTGACTGTGAAAATGTTCTGTCCAATAATTGCCTGCAATCGCACCAGCACCAAAGTAAGCAGCATATAAAAGTGATTGGCCTGTGGCCAACCATCTTGCATCTACCAGTTTATTTACGGACTCCACACAGGCTACCCAAAACAAACTCCATGAAAAACCTTGTAGCAGTTCAATTGGCAAGGCGGCATACGGATTTTTTGTTGCGCTGTACAACCAAAGACGAATGGCTGTTGCCAACACGGTGATAACCAGGGTTGTTTTTAATCCCAATCGTAAAATGATACGAGCTGAGAAATAGAACAGGGGCAATTCGCATAACCCCTGAATCGATAGGCCATAGCCCACGAGCGAATCGCTGGCACCATTTTCTTTCAAGTAAGTCGAGTAGAAATTCCAGATGGTGGTGGCACCCACAGAAACTAAGAACACGCAGATCAGCAGCAACATCATCGAAGGATTTCGAATAACACTCCATACATTTTCGTAGGCGTTACTATTTGTTTTTTCGTTCGGATGATCTTTTAACATGAAGCCGAACAAGAAGACCAGGAACATAGCCAAGGCGGAAACAATAAAAATGGCATTGATGTCAATGGCATCAATAAGTTGTCCGTTGATGACGCTTGTCACGGCCCAGCCTGCTGCCCCGAATATTCGCAGGGTGCCGTAAGAGAATGACTGGTCGCGACCGGCAATTCGCAACGCAATACTGTCTAACACAGGTTGAAGTGTGTTATAAAACACGGACATCAGGATCGTGATGATGATCAGATATTCAAACCCGCCAGGAAGGAGATAGCCTGCATAGGTAATGGATGAAAGAATGGCTGCCAATAGTACCGTGCGCTTGTGTCCCACTTTATCTGCGATCACACCATACAACGGCTGCACGGCAAACATCATAATGGGAGGAATGCTGAGAATGAAACTCATTTCACCACTGCTAAGTCCGGAGGCCATGCAATAGTCAGCCAGCTTGGGAAGCCATGCTGCTGTGCAGCAAAAAAAGCAGAAGTACAAAATCCGGACTACGGTCGCTTCACTCATTCGTAGTGGGTTAGTAGCGCGCCAGCTTCCTCATCTATCAGCACGTGCCCGTTGGCATGCCGCTGCATGATGCTCGCGGGAAATTTTTCCGTAATCACACCTTCCACCGTTTGCTTTATTACACCAGCTTTCTTGCTTCCGTTGGCAAGCAGAAAAACTTTTTTTGCTCCAAGTAAATGGCCCAAGCCGATGGTAATTCCTTTGTCGAGTGGCATGGGACTGGTAAAATATTTTTGACCTACTTCTTTTGTTACATCATCCAGCGCTGCTACATGACTGGAGATAGTGGTAGGAGTGCCCGGCTCGTTAAAGCCGATGTGTCCATTCATGCCGATGCCCACAAGCATAATGTCAATGCCGCCCCGTGCTGCAATGGTTTCATCCATTTTTTTACACTCGTTTGGCAGATCATTTGACAAGGCATCAAAGAAAAAGCACTGAGAAGCTTGCAATGACAAGGGCTTTACAAGCTTCGAATTAAAAAAAAACTGGCAGCTTCCTTCGTTGGTAGAAGGCAAACCTACCCATTCGTCCAGTCCAAAAAACTGGAGCCGCGAATAATCAATATTGTTTTTCTGAAGTTTTGTTACCAGCAACTCAGCCGTGCGGGCCGGTGTGTGCCCCGAAGCCATGCACAATACCAACGATGGTTTTTCTTTGATGGCGATGGCGATTTCCGCGGCAGCGAAATCGGACAACGCTTCGTAATTTTTAAAACGGTGGGTTTTCATAGCTTACTGGTAAACGGATACTGTTGAAAAGATAAGAAACAACAGCCAAAACCTGACGGTTTATCAACTGATTTTGTACTTTTAAGAGCTTCAAAAACTAAGCTGATGACTGATTACAAAAGCCCCACAGATGAATACGTTGATAAGTGTGGCGCTATCATTGAAATTGTACGAAAACAGAAAACAGAAATTCAACGAGCTGCACAATGGTTTGCCAAAAGCATTCTGGCTGGCCGGATGGTGCATGTATTTGGAAGCGGCCACAGTCGCATCATGGTAGAGGAGATGTGGCCACGTTATGGTTCGTTTCCCGGATTTAATCCCATTGTTGAGTTGTCGCTTACGTATCATAATAATGTGGTGGGTGCCAACGGTCAGCGTCAGGCCATGTATTTGGAAAATGTCTCCGGACTGGCTGAGCGGATTCTTCGAAACTTTGGCTTGAGTGCGACCGACTCTGCATTGATTGTTTCCTCAAGTGGCTGTAACGTGGTGCCCATCGAGATGGCCGAAGGTTTTCAGAAACAAGGCATCAAGACGGTGGCGCTGGTGTCTCTTCAACACTTGGAAAAAAGTACCAGCAAACGAAAAGACGGCAGAAAACTGACTGACTTTGCAGACATCGTGTTAGATACGGGAGCACCGGCTGGTGACTCCATGATTTATGTAGATGGGTTGGACACGCCTGTGTCACCAGGCTCTACGGTGGGAGGGATCGTGATCATCAATAGTATAAAGGCAGAGGTAGCAAAGCTACTCGCGGCCGCGGGCCAACCTCCAAAAGTATTAACGGCCGGATGTGTGGTAGGCAGTGCTCGTGCTACGGAGTTGTTCGAGGATGCCTACGATGAGCACGCACACCGTATGGCTGAACTTTATAAGCATGCTGGAAAAAAATAATTAGTGCATGCAGAGCTCGACTATCATTAACCTATTAAAACATTATGCACCCTATTCGTACCACCGTTGTTGGCAGTTATCCCTTTCCGGGATGGCTTGAGTTTGGCGTAAAAAACCTGAACCAGTTTGGCGCGGCCGACATCGAAGAAATGATTGAAGACGCAGTGATTGCTGCCGTGCACGATCAAACCGCTGCCGGCCTTGATGTGATTACTGATGGCGAGCAGACACGACTGGATTTTAATTTGTCATTTTACGGATTCATAAAAGGCATTGAAAACAACGAAACTGAGACCCGCAAGTTTGGCCCACCCGCTCATGACCAGCGTGGTAAAAATAATATTGTGGGTGAGCTTGTGGCCCCGAATGGACTAGGCGCTGTAAAAGAATTTCAACGGCTGAAAAAATTGGCACCAGCCGGCCCTGTGTTGAAGGCGAGTGTACCCGGTCCCTACACGTTAAGCGGTCGCCTGCTTCCCAACACTCGCTACAAAGACCGCTACGAGATTACCGAAGCGTTGTTACCTATTATCAGCAAAGAGTTGGAGTCACTCGTGGCAGCAGGCTGCACCGAGATCACCGTGGATGAGCCTAGCATGAGTTGCTATGCGTACAAAGAGAATACCAAACGATTTGTGGACATTTTTAATCGCACAGTGAAACCAATTGTAGGTAAGTGCAATCTCAGCACACACTTGTGTTTTGGAAATTTCAAAGGTCGTCCCGTGGGCTACCGTAGCATCAAGCCCATGTTGCCTGATTTTTTGGATATGACGGTGAACGAAATCCACATAGAGATGGCCAACCGCGAGTTTGCCGAAATTGAATTGCTGAAACCTTTTGCGGAAAAAATGAATGTGGCCGTTGGCATCATCGATGTGAAAAATTACTATATCGAATCTGTGGAAGATGTGGTGGAGCGGATAAAGCGATGCCTTCAGTACGTACCAGCTGAGAAACTGTCGGTGGCGCCTGACTGTGGCTTAAGCCAAACAGCCCGCTGGGCCTCACGTCAGAAACTCATCAACATGGTGAAGGGGGCCAAGGCGGTGAGAAACTCACTATAAAATGAAAAATCTCAAATTTAAAATGTCAAGAACGAATACTGAGTTTCAATAAAGTCAACACTGTATTTAGTTCAGATGACTGAACAAAAGAATAAATACGACTTAGAGGAAAGAACGGCAATTTTTGCTGAAAGAGTTAGGGATTTTTGCCTGAAATTGCCCAAGAACGCTGCGAATGCTGAATATGTAAGACAGTTGATACGTTCAGGAAGTTCTCCCGGTGCCAATTATATTGAGGCGAATGAGAGTATTGGGGACAAGGATTTTAAAATGAAAATCAGAACAAGCAGAAGAGAGGCAAAAGAGTCTTCCTATTGGCTTCGATTGGTGATTACAAATGAAAGCAAGGAAATGGAGGAAGAGCGTAGTGCTTTGCGACAAGAGGCCAAAGAGTTTGTTTTGATTTTCACAGCTATTCTCAAGAAGAGAGGAGACTGATTCAGGTCTTGGATTTTACCGCGTATTGGTTTTTGGTTTTTTGATTTTTGGTTCTTCTCTTTAATACACGATGGGACTTATAAAGGCACTTATTAAAAAGGATGATCTTATCGAAGAAATGGATTCTTTTTTGCAGGATCGGTCTGGATTTAATTTGTGGTGGTTGGGGCAAAGTGGTTACCTGTTACAATGGAATGGCAAGCGTGTTTTGATTGATCCCTACCTTTCGAATTCATTAACAAAAAAATACCTGACAACGGATAAACCTCACACTCGCCTGAGCGAATTGGTGGTACAACCAGAAAAGTTGCGAAACATTTCTGTCGTTACATCCAGTCATAACCACACCGACCATCTTGATGCAGAGACACTGATGCCCGTGCTAAAAAATAATCCTTCAATCAAATTTGTGATACCGGAAGCCAACCGCAATTTTGTGACAGATCGGGTACAGTGCGATGTGAATTTTCCGATTGGTCTGAATGACCAGCGATCCATTACAATCGATGGCTTTACGTTTCACGGCATTCCAGCCAAGCATAATGAAATTGAGCGTGATGAGAAGGGAAACTGCAAATTCATGGGTTATGTAATCGAGTTTGGTGGGTACCGAATCTATCACAGTGGTGATACCCTTTGGTTTGATGAGATGGTGACTATTTTAAAACCCTTTCAGGTAGATGTCGCGATTTTGCCCATCAATGGCAACAAACCGGAGCGAAAAGTGGCAGGCAATCTGGATTGCAAGGAGGCGGCCTTGCTCGGAAAGGCCATTCATGCCAAGTGTGTGATCCCGTGTCATTACGATATGTTTGAATTTAACACGGCTGACGTAAACGAGTTTGCAGAAGAGGCGCGTAAGATTGATCAACCTTTTAAAATTCTTATGGGTGGAGAGCGATTCTATACAGAAACCGGCAAGTCGAAGTAAAACGTACTCCCTTTCCCTACTTCACTGATGAGTTTTATCTCACTGCCCATGAGGGCGAGCAACCGGTTGGCGATGGTGAGTCCCAAACCAGTGCCGCCATATTTTTTAGTAATCGAGAGATCTTCTTGAACAAAGGCCTCAAATATTTTTTGTTGACTTTCACTTGCAATACCAATGCCTGTATCACGCACAGAGAAACGAATCTTTTTGTTTGAGGCGTCCGAATCGACCAGTGTTGCGCAGAGCTCAATTTTTCCCTGTGATGTAAATTTCAGCGCATTGCTCAAAAGGTTTAGTAGAACCTGACGTAACCGACCTTCATCACCAGCGATGTAGACCGGTATGGTTGGTGCTACTGACAATGTAAGTTCAATTCCTTTTTGCATAGCTTGTGGCTGAAGCATGTCAGTAAGCTGTTGGCATAGCGTGGTAACTGAAAAGTTTTCCACATGGAGTTGGAGCTTGCTGGCTTCTATCTTTGAAAAATCCAGCACATCATCAATCATACCTAGCAGTGTGTGGGCTGATTGCGATACCATGGTCATGTATTTCATCTGCGTAGCCGTCAATGATGATTTCATCATTAAGTCGGTAAATCCGATTACACCGTTCAAAGGCGTACGCATTTCATGACTCATGTTGGCAATGAAGTCCGACTTGGAAGCATTCGCTTTTTCTGCTTCTTCTTTCGCCTTCAACATGGCAATCTCAGCCAACTTGCGCTCAGTAATGTCTTTTTGAATTCCATTTCTTACGATGGTGCCGTCTGGCTGGCGTGTGCCAGCCGACTCGATGCGAACATATTTTACATCTCCATTTACATTCATCCGTCCCTCCCACATAAATTCATCCGTGGCCGCTGCTCTTTGCTCGGCCTGGTCAAAGGAGAGCTTGTCTTCCGGGTGGATGAGGGCATTAGCCAACATGGGATTTTTTAACACGTCTGCCTGCCGAAGCCCGTTCATGGTGCACCAGGGCTCACTAACGAACAGGAATTGAAACCGTCCATCCGGGTAAATAATGGTTCTGTAGACACCCACAGGAATTGTTTCTACCAACTCTTCATAAGCCTGCTGACTTTTCCGCAAGGCTTCTTCGGCAAGTCGTTGCTTTGTAATATCGCGGGCCACTACTGCGATTTTCCAGGCCCTGTCCCCTCTGAAGAAAAAACGGGTACTTTGTCCTAACCAGATGGTCTCTCCTTTTTTTGATAAGATGGGCAACTCGTGATACGAAAATTCTTGCTGCGCCTTTAACTGATCTACATATGTTTTTGAAACTTTTTCAACATATACAGGATGAACAAAAGTTGAGTAGTGTTTTCCCAGAAGCTCTTTCCAGGTGAATCCGGTGATTCGCTCCACAGATGGGTTTACATAGGTGAATCGACCGTTCTCATCCATTTCATGAATAATATCAGAGGCATTTTCAATCAGGTCGCGATACTGCTTTTCTTTTACTTCCAACTCTCCCTGAAGAAGTTGGTTGTGCTCCATGTTCTTTTTAATCTCATCGCGCTGTTGCGAAATTTCTGTATTCAAAAAAACAAGTTTCTTGTTAGCGGCCTCCGTAACCACGCTGGATTTATAGATTCGAAAACCGGCAAATGCAAAGATAATGGCGGCTAATATCGAGGCGATAATGACCGTGTTCTTTCGAATGATTTCTGATTCCTGGAGTTTTATTTGAGCCTCCTGACTTTTTTGTTTTTGATTGAGCAGTTCTATCTCTTTTTCACGATTTTCGGCCATGTATAAAGCTTCGTATTCCGCCAACCGGGCAGTGCCTTCCTCGTCATAGATTTCATCATTCAAATCCTGGTACTTTCGCTGATAGAGATACGCATTCTTAAAATCTCCGATCTCCCGGTAGTAGAATACGTAGCTGGCCGCGTTGTCTAGCTGAATATAAAGTGATTGATCTTTCTCTCCTTCCAGCCTTGCCTTTTCCAGGAAATCAAAGGCCTGTTTGTACTTCTTATCACGTACTAACTGACGCGCTATCAAACCATACGTCATAGAGAGATAAGGTTTGTTTCCAATCTTTTTCTCAATCTCCACCACTTTGTAGAGCAACTCCAGTGCCTCCGCATTTCTTTCTTGCTCGAGGTATAAGTCGGCAAGGTTATACATGGTTGATGAAATGCCTTTGGCATAGCCGATAGCCTCACGCATTTCCAGTGCTTTTTTGAATTGACTTTCGGCCAGGGAATATTTTTCCATTGACAGGTACGTTAGTCCGCGTACATTGTATGATTCGGAGGTGCCCCTTAAGTCACCGACTTCTTCCATCAGGGCCTGGGCTTTATTCGTATAAGAAATGGCCTCATCATAGTTTCGCTGCACTTTGGTGAGCCAGGCCAGGTTGTTGTAAATGATCGCGGTCTTATGTTTCAGTCCACCCGCTTCACTTATTTTGAGGGCTTGAAAAAGATATTCACCGGTAAGTTCTAATTGTGACAGTTCAAGATACACCTCACTTAGTTGAGTAAGCACTTCTACATATTGTGAAACATTGTATTTACTCGCCAGCGTTATCGCCTCCAAAATTTTTGATAATGCATCTTTGTATTCTCCCTGGATAGTGGCGAGCCTTGATGTATTCAGCAGGCATTCGATTTTATGATAGTAGTCCTCGTTGCTTTCGGCCAGTTCGCACAGTTTTGCATAGCTTGCCTTGGCTTTATCAAATTCCAGTAAGTTTTGATAGACGAGACCATATAGACTCAAAACTTCCATTTCCATGTATGTATCCCCATACTGGTTCAAGCGCGAGGCGCTATCCAAATACTGGAGTGCTGACTGGTTCTTCCATTCCAGTACGTGCAGCTTAGCAATATTTTTATAAATGGATTGCAAGTCAGCAAAGTCTTCAGATTGTGCGTTGGCTCGCGCTTTTTTGTACATAAGATTGGCGGAATCGTAATCAGCCAATTCGGCATAAAGGGCCGCCCATAGCATTAAGTTATAGGTGGTTGTAGCACGCGACTTATCCGATTTTAATTGATCTGACCTGCGGAAATAAGATACGGCATCCTTCCTGTTTCCTGCACTTGACAGACCCAACCCAACCATCATGTTTGCATATTGTGCACCCTCACGGTAACTAATGCGTTCGGATAATTCTAATGCCTGGTGTGCTAATGCCAACGCTGTGCTGTCTTCAAAATCGTAGTTGTTGTAGGCAAGAGCATTAAGAATATCGACTCGTGTTTTGTCATCCAGTTTTGTTTTGAGCAACTGGTTGAGGCTGTCACGCTCTTTGCGTTGACCCAGTGAGCATAGGGATATCGCGAGGCAGAATAAGAAAATCAACCTGGAGAAAATGGTTGGAGCCATCATGAAGCCAATTTATTCAACTTAGCCGCTTTAACTGATATTATTTAGTTGATTTTAGCGCTCCGCCCGGTGAGTACGCCTTTTCACCCATTTGGAACATCGTGTTTGTCAGATGTTTTGATGGGAAAATCAAAATGGAACATGCTTCCCTCA
>JAIENH010000638.1 GCA_019751475.1 Cyclobacteriaceae bacterium | reverse complement strand
TTTCCGGGCTGAATTTAGAAAGGCCTGGGATGATGGACTGGATACTGGCCACATCGCGAAGCGTGAGGCCAGGTGAAAATTTCTTCTTCTCTTTTTTTCCTACTGCCTCATCAATTTTTTCTTCTTTCTGCTCAACAACTGGTTTCACTACAATGTTGTTAACGCCAACGAGTTTGATCTGCTCGAGCAATTCTTGTTGCGCCCCGTTGCCAATGGCCAGCATGGCAATCACAGCTGCCACACCAAAAATGATACCGAGTGCGGTAAGCAGTGAACGGATTTTATTCGCCAATACCGCATTCACAGCAATATAAAAGTTGGAGATGAGCCGCTCAGACATACGGACTGTTATGGCTGATTACCTTTTGAAGCTACCGGCTTATTGACTAACGCAGTAGCTGGAGCAGCATTCTCTTGCGCGTCTTTCTTTCTGCGCTTGCCATTAAGCTCCGGCAAAAGTTCAACTGCATCACCTTCTTTGCCGGTCGGCACTGATAGAAAAACGCGCATCTCTTCGGAGACGCCTGCGGTGATGACCGCCTCGTTGGCATTTGTTTCTCCTACTATCACTTCTCGCTTTGCAATGCCCGAACCTTCTTTGGCATACACGTATGTAATAGAGTCAAACTGACTGTGCAGGCACTCCAGTGGAATGTAGAGTACACCGTCTTTCACCGCGGCAATGATCTTGTTGCTTGTAGTCATGGAGGGTCGCAGAGTTGCGTCTGTCCCATCAATCTCCACGCGTACTTCAAATACTTTTGCATCGGAGTTGGGTCGCTGCTCGCCCACGTTGGCCACCTGCACCACGGTGCCCATCAGTCGTTTGTCGGGATAGGCATCCAGGCCAACGGTTACTCGCTGACCGGCTTTCACTTTGCGCACATCTACCTCGTTCACGTACGTTTTTGAAACCATCTTGGTAAGATCGGGCAATGTAGCCACGGTTGGTTCCCACATTTGAATCTGCGATCCGGCCTTTACGGGCTTCCCATCCCAACCCTTTTCATAAATTACCATGCCATCTTCGGGAGCGGTCACATCAAAGGATTGCAACACGCTGGTCATGTTGTTGAAGTCGCCCTGCACCTTGCGCAACTCGGCAGAGACCTCACGCATCTTTTCAATGTTCTGATTTTTTTTGATCTTATAATTTTCGATGGCTTGCTCCAACGCACGATTTGCTTTGTCCAGGTTTATTTCAGCTTGCTTAATCGTAGCGGGTGGTTCAAACTTCGATTGCTCCAGGATGATCTGCTTTTCTTCGGCACCGTATTTTAAGTTGATCAACTCATCACGCGCTTGGCGCAATTGCAGTGTAGTGTCTAATTGTGTTTGTGTAAATTTTGAATTAGCCTTTTCGAGCTCGATCTGCTTTTCAGCAAATTTCTTTTGAAACTCCGAACGGTCAAGCGTAGCAATCCAGTCTCCTTTTTTTACCACGGTGCCTTCGTCAATGATGTTTTGAATCGTTACTTGCCAGATTTGAAAATTGCGCAGCTGCTGAGGGCCCAGAATCTTCACTGAGTTTTTAGCTTCCAGCTCACCCGTTGTTTCAATCTCTACCCGAAACTGTCCGCGTTTCACGGTGGCTAGCATATCCGAGCCGGCCACACTATTGTCTCCTCTTAGCACAAAGTAGCCAATGAATAAAACTATAATAGCCCCGGCCGCAATAAGATAATTTCGGTTCTTCATAATGGAATAGAGGTTTAGGTACCTGCAATAGGATACTTCATTTTTCTGAAAAGTTTCATTTTCAGCGTAAAAAAATACCCAACCTTGTCAACGAATGTAATACGGTTTCGTTGTTTGCGTCACTATATTCTTTCGCGGCTGGGCAGTTTAACCAATTGTGGCTTGTAGCCCGACTCTTTAAATAGGCGCGGGGCATCGGCCATTTCCATTAGTTCGCGCAGTCCTACCTTCGGGTGGGTCTCCATATATTTTTTTACGATCTGCCAGCCCACCCATGTGCCAATACGACCCGGACACTCCTCACCCACCTCGACCGTTTTCGGACGCTCGCCAATGTATTTCTGTTTCACCATGTGGTTGGCCGAGTACAGCACCTGGTCTTCCACAAATCTTGACCAAATAAGATTTTCAAATTCACGAGAGCCTTCCATTTCCTTTCGGGTGTAGCCGATTAAAACACTGTCGGGTGTGCAAGGCAGCATTTGCTTTGCGAAGTAGTAGGCCTTGCCGTAGGCAACCATATCGGCCAGCACCGTCTTGTCATTGGGATTGATTTTATTAAAACGACTATCAATGCCCGTGAGCAGCATGACGGAAGGCACAATGAAATCTTTGTTGTAGCGCCTAAGCATATATTGGTAGAGATTGTTGGGTCGGAACTTTGCACCATCTCCCAAAAAGTAATCCAACCCTACCATTACCAACGAATCGCTTACAAATAGATCGGCCTCCAGCCCAGTTACAATAGTTTGGATTCGTGGAGCTTTTACCTCCGGATAATAATGAAGAAGATTTTTATAGGCGGCCTCAAACTGTGTGCGCAATTCTTCTCCTTTACCAAACACACGATGCGTCTCCATCAGCAACGTATCAAGATATGGATTGGTAAAACGCTTGTATAGCTGATTGATGAAAGCTGAATCACTCGGATAGGCAGGGCGATTAAAAAACAAATCGCGCACCTCCGCGTGATGGCTAAAGAAATTTGAAAGCTGCTGCTTGCTGGTGATGTTGGGCAATGAATCTTCGAGGGATTCCACTTGAAGATTCACTGTGATGGAAGAAGTATCAGGAATGAATGCGCACTTCTCTTCCGCATCGTCCTGGCAAGCAGTAAAAATCAAAGCAGCTATGAAAAATAAAAACCAAAATCTCATACGCACGAAGATCGGGATTATTGACCGATATTGCTTCTTTGACTCGAAAGATGAATGCTCGTACATACTAAATTCATAAATTTAACCGATTGAAGTAATGCCGCCTCTCAAACACATCGCTATCTCCGGCAACATCGGCTCTGGCAAAACCACGCTGGCAGAGAAGTTGGCCCGTCATTATGGGTGGACGGCCCTCTTCGAGTCGGTAGATCACAATCCCTATCTCCGCGATTTCTATTCTGACATGACACGGTGGGCCTTTCACCTGCAAATTTATTTTCTCAACAGCCGCTTCAACCAGGTGCATCAAATCCGCCAAAGCGAAAAGCCGGTGGTGCAAGACCGCACGATCTACGAAGACGCCTACATTTTTGCCGCCAATCTTCATCGCAGCAAGCACATCAACGACCGCGACTATCAAAGTTATCTCGATATCTTTCACTCGATGATTAATTTTGTACAGCCGCCTGATTTGCTGATTTACCTGAAGGCAGACATCCCCAAGTTGGTGCAGCAAATTCAAAAACGAAACCGCGACTTTGAATACAATATCCGCCTGGAGTATCTCAAGAACCTCAACGAACACTACGAAACGTGGATTGGCAACTACAAGCACGGCAAGCTGCTTATCATTGATGTAAACCAGGTAGATTTTGTGGAGCGGGTAGAAGATTTTTCTATGATCGTTGGAAAAATAGACCTGGAACTGAATAGTTTATTTACTTGAATCGTTGCCCAGCGAGGCAACCCCAACCAATCTGTTGCCGAAAAGAAGATAGCGTTGAACTTATCGAAACCACGAAGGTATAGCAAACAAGGTGCTGTTGCCAGCGTCATAATATTGCTCCAACTTCAAGGTCTCAGGTACGGTATGACTCACAAACCACTCCGTTTTATAAAGTACCAGCAATAAATAAATGATGGGAATGGCCGAGAAAAAGAAAAGCAGCGTGAGTGAATTTTTTGGGTAGCGCTTGCTGAGCACAAGGTAAATGTAAGCGGCAATCAAAAAGATGGCCAGCGCCACCACAAAGTAGAGCGGGTTAATGGCGATTAAGCGTGTTTCAAATTGCTTCACCCCATCAATGCCACCCGAGAGTGTGATGGGTGTGTTTTTATTGCCTTCAAAAATCAATTGGCCAGCAATGCCATCATCTTGCTCCAGCGCCTTGAAATTAATTAGCACTGTCTGGTTGGATGAATCGCGCTGTAGCGCAAGGCCCGACACCGAGCGCGCCACTTTCAGAATTTTATAGTCGAGCACCTTAGCGCTGTCGCCTAGCGAAATGCGCAACGGAGCATAAATATTTTCTTCTTTAATGGTTTCCTTTCCTTGGTTGAAAAAGTAAAAGTAGACCGAGGTCACATCGGATTTTATGGTATCGCCATTGGCTTTTAACAATTGCAGTGGGGCGTTGGCTGCATTCTCTTTATCCAAAATAGTGGTGCGGGTAGGGTCTACATAAAACGTGGGCTTGCGCTCGCGGATGCCGATGTAGAGAAAGTAATAACCAAACACGATGGTGATGGCAATGGAAATCACCGAACTGATGATGATGTCCTTCGATCGCGACACAGGCTCGGGTTTCTTCACAGGCATATTGCAAAGATATTGAGTTAATTCGTAGTGCCGGGGGTCTTTTCGATGATAAGTATTTTACCGTTACCATCGCATTGCATGTCGAAGTCTACTACGCCATTACCTGGAAACTACGCTCGCCATTCTTCTCCACCTCCCGCAGCGTACGCATCTGCTTCATTTCCTCCAGCAGGCGTAGCAAGGCTGCCTCCTCGGCATGGCCAAGGTGTGTGCGTATTTCAGATAAGGTCTTGAGGTCGTTGGGTGATTTGCGAAAGTCGGTGATGAAGTTGAGGATGTAGATCTTTTTCATAGAGAGACGAATTGGGCTTGCAGTTTTTCGCTTGTACGATAAACCGCCCGGCAGGGTTGAGTGGATACCGCAGGAATAAATCCCGTCTGCCCGATCTCACAAAATCCTTACCTTGTTTCACAAACCTTTAGACCCTGACCTATGCGTTCACTTCTACTGATTTTACTTTGTCTGCTCGGCACCGTTTCTTTTTCCCAACCTAAACAACCCGATTGGGCCAAACTGCAAGACGAAACCATCAAACATTTTCAGGCCATCCTTAAAATCAATTCGAGTGTAGCGACAGGCTATGAAGCTCCGGTGGTAGAGTACCTGAAATCAGTATTGGATAAAGAGGGCATTCCCACGAAAGTGTTTTCCAACGACCCCAAGCGCCCCAACCTGGTGGCGCGCATCAAAGGCAACGGCAACAAAAAGCCCGTCTTGCTCATGGCCCACACCGATGTGGTGAGTGTGGACACCACCAAATGGATTCATCCTCCGTTCTCGGCAACGCGCGAAGGCGGCTATGTATATGCACGTGGTGCAGTGGACGACAAAGACAACGTAGTGGCCGCTCTCATGGTGATGCTGCAACTCAAGCGACTCAACATTGCGCTTGACCGTGATGTGATTTTTCTGGCTGAAGCCGGAGAAGAATCAAACACCAAAGTGGGAATTGATTTCATGGTGAAAGAACACTGGGCTGACATTGAAGCAGAATTTTGTTTTGCCGAAGGCGGTGGTGTGACGCGCAAGGAAGGGAAGATCTTGTACGCGGCCGTCTCCACCACCGAGAAAGTACCCAACGGGGTAAAACTCGTGGCGCGCGGAACGGCAGGTCACGGCTCCGTGCCCCTGCAAGACAATGCCATCGTGCACTTATCGCAAGCCATTGCCAAAATTGCTGCGTGGCAAACACCCATGCGACTGAACGAAACAACTCGCACGTTCTTCACGCGCCTCGCAGCCATCAGTGCTCCGGCCGATGCAGCGCGCTACATGGCCGTGGTGAATGGCAAAGATGCTGACAAAGCACAGGAATATTTTGCAGCCAAAGAACCTCGCATGCACTCTACGCTGCGCACCTCTATCTCGCCCAATATTTTTAAAGGCGGCTACCTGAGCAACGTCATCCCGAGTGAGGCCGAGGCCACGCTTGACATTCGCGCCTTGCCCGATGAAGATATGCCGAGCCTGCTGGCAGAAATGAAGCGCGTCATCAACGATTCACAAATTGAAATTGTAACGAATACACGCAACTTGCGGCCCACCGCACGCCCCTCACGACTGGACACCGATGCCTTTAAAATCGCGGAGGGTGCCATCAAGAAAATTTACAACACCGTGACGCTGCCCACCATGCCCACGGGCGCTACAGACATGGCCTTCTTGCGCGAGAAAGGTATTGAGTGCTACGGCATCGGGCCGATGACAGATGTGGAAGACGGCCCCAAAGGTTTTGGTGCTCACAGCGACCAGGAGCGGATACTGGAAGAGTCGCTGCACAAGTTTGTGCAATTTAACTGGGAGGTGATTTTTAATCTGGCGAAGAGTAATTGAGATGATTCGAAAGTAAAATTTTCAACCAACTCATTTCATTTTGATCACTATCGAGCGAAAATGATTAGTAGTTTGAATCTACTAACTGATTAGCCAACAACTCAGCCTGTTTTAACACTGTCTCAATTGCCTTTGCTTGTTTGTCGGGCGGGTAGCCCCATTTTGTAAGTGTCCGTCTTACCATTACCATTAGTTTTGCTCTTGCGCTTTCTCTAATTGTCCAGTCGATTGTAGAATTGGCTTTGACTTTGTCCGCAATTTCACGTGCCAAATCTCTGAGATGGTCGTCACCCAGTACTTTAACTGCACTGTCATTTATCTCTAATGCATTGTAGAAAGCGACTTCGTCCTTTGACAACCCAAGTCTTTCGCCTTCTTTGTCAGCTTCTTTAATCTCTTTCGCTAGATTGATCAGCTCTTGAATAACCTCTGCAGTTGTTAATAAGTTGTTTTGGTACTTCCTGATAGAGCTTTCCAACATTTCTAGAAGTTTTTTGCTCTTAACAAGATTGGTTCGAGAGCGGGCCTTTATCTCATCATTCAGTATTTTTTTTAAGAGCTCTAAAGCCAAATTTTTATGTTTCATTCCCTTCACCTCCAAAAGGCTTGTCAATTCCGGCTGCCTCAAAAATGTCGATTACTTTATCTGAACTTAATGCTTCGTCAATTACTTGTTTAATGGCCGTTTCAATTTCAACATTCGATTTGCCATTTGCCGTACTTTCAAACTTGACGAGTCTTGCTTTAACAGCTTGAAAAAAAGCAATATCGTCTTTTATTTCCATCGCTTTCGGATGTGGAATGACGAGCGCGAAGGCCTGACTCAATAATGTAACTTCGCGAATAAAACGACTCTTACCGTCATGAAGGCCTAAGATATGTTCTTCAGCTTGAAGAATGATTGAGAGTTTCTCTTGTGGGCTTACTGTAAAGAAACGTCTGTAATTAAAACGAAGGCTATTTGTGTAATAGGCATCAGGCTCCTCGACCAAAATGTCTTTCTGTGTTTTACTTTCCTCATTAAAAAACTGAGTAACAACCTCGAGTTTTTCAGTCATTACATCAATCGCATCTTTCAAATCAAGTGTGGGTTCACCCTTACCACCTGCGTCCGAATAGAACGCCAGCGCTTTTTTCAGATTAGTCGCAATTCCTAGATAGTCAACTACCAATCCGCCCGGCTTGTCTTTATAAACTCTGTTTACTCGTGCAATGGCCTGCATCAGTGTATGACCTTTCATGAGTTTATCAATATACAAGGTTTGCAGACACGGAGCGTCAAATCCCGTTAGCCACATATCCACTACAATCACTACACGCAATGCGTCATCCGTGTCTTTCATTCGCTCCGCCAATACGGAGCGGTCTTGAACGGACGTATTGTGCTTCTGCAATTCGGGGCCATCCGCACTGGACGATGTCATCACCACTTTAATTACGCCTTTGCCCAATTCATCGCTGTGCCATTCGGGCCTTAATGCAACTATCTCTTTATACAAGTCGGCAGCAATTCTTCTGGTCATGGTGACAATCATGGCCTTTCCGTCAAATACTTGTTGGCGCTGCTCAAAGTGATTTACAATGTCTTTCGCCAAACTCTTAAGTCGCTCGGTATTACCGACTATGGCCTGAAATTTAGTCCACTTGCCTTTTTCCTTTTGTTGCTCGGTAATCTCACCATCTTGCTCCATCTCCGCTTCAAACTCTTCAATTAAGCGTTTGCCTTCTTCATCAAGATTTACTTTGGCCAGTCGACTTTCATAATAAATTGGGACAGTGGCACCGTCTGCCACAGCTTGTTTGATGTCGTAAACATCCACATACTGACCGAATACTTGTGGCGTATTAATGTCTGTTCCTTCTATTGGTGTACCGGTGAAGCCAATATAGGTAGCATTTGGTAACGCATCGTGCATGTATTTGGCAAAACCATACGCTATACGTTCGCCAATCTTCTCTTTTGTCGTTTTGTCTTTTACCGCTTTAATGGATGCTTCAAAGCCGTATTGTGTTCTGTGAGCTTCATCCGCTATCACAACGATGTTTTGCCTTTCCGACAGCTTGTCGTAAACCGATTTTTGATTTTCAGGTAAGAACTTTTGAATAGTGGTGAACACAATGCCGCCACTGGCCACCCTCAGTAATTCTTTTAATTCCTCGCGGCTTCCGGCTTGCACAGGCTCTTGACGCAATAATTGCTTTGCTGATACAAATGTTTCAAATAACTGATTATCCAAATCATTTCTATCGGTGATCACCACCACGGTGGGGTTTTGCATCTCCGGTGCTGTAATCAACTTACCGGCATAAAATACCATGCTTAAACTTTTACCCGAACCTTGGGTGTGCCAGACTACGCCACCGCGCTTATCACCTTTTTTGCCCGAGGCTTGTATGGTGGATTGAACGGCTTTGTTAACAGCATAATGCTGATGGTAGGCTGCCAGTATTTTATTGGTCTCTATTTGTGTGATGCCCGTCTTGGCATCGTAGCGCGGGTATTTTACAAATACAATGAAGTTGCGCACAATATCCAGGAATGTGGCAGGGTTCAGCATCCCTATTAGCACTGTTTCTAACTGTGGACTAAAACGAGAGGCTTCCCTTTTGCCATCAGTCGTTTTCCAGTTCATGAAACGGCTAAAACCTGCCGATACGCTCCCGGCCTTGCACTCCATGCCATCTGAGATAATACAAATAGCATTGTAGGTGAATAAACCTGGAATGGTGGCCTTGTAGGTTTGCAGTTGATCATACGCTTTGCGTATGGTAGCGTTTTCATCTGCTGCGTTTTTTAGTTCGATGATGACCAGCGGAATGCCATTTACAAAAAGAAGGATGTCGGACCGTTTGTTTTGGTTTTTCTCAACAATGGTGTACTGATTCACTGCTAAAAACTCATTGTTGGCCGGATTTTCAAAATCTACTAAGCCCACTTCATAACTCCGCTCAAAGCCATCTTGTTGGTAAGCAACTTTTACCTTCTCTACTAAAAGTGTTTGAAACGTTTCATTGTTATGAAGTAACTCTGGCGAATAAATGCGCAGTACTTTTTGAATGGCCTGCTCTTGCGCATCACTGGGTATTTCTGGGTTGATGATAGAAACTGCTTTGCGCAAGCGATTGGTTAAAATGATTTGCTCAAAGTTTTCACGTTCTTGTTGTTCTGCACCGGGAGCAATGGATAAGCCATGCACATACGCCCAACCCATAGCTTGTAACGTTTCTATGGCAAAGGACTCTATGTTATTTTCAGTGATGGCTTTCAATTGTCAGAATCAGAATTTCGGAATGTGTGAATTTACTGAAATATTTTCCTGCTTTAATTTATAAGTTAAAGATGTATATCGCAATTGTGTTATCTGAATTCTGCCAATTCTTTAATTCAGGATAATTATGTTTCAGACAATTGCACTCTTACTTCACCGCTCATTAATTTTGGTAATATGGTATTACGTAAATTAATAAGTGCTCTTATTTGAATTGAGTTAGAATATATCTTATCAAACAGTGACTTTACTTCTGAATGAAATCTTTGTAATCGTTCATCATCGGGAACTGCAAATTTAATCTTCGCAAAATTTCCTGTATTTAAGTTATCTGTTGCTGTTCCTCCACTTGCCATAGCTAGAAGTTCATCTTTTAAAAACTTCATTTTTAGGTAAATAAAATACCTATAAAAGTCCTTGGATGGAACAATTGAATTGATTTGTTGATTAGTTTGGCTTGGCTTAACATTTATTGAAACTAAACCAACTGTAGCTATGCAACTAACACAGATAGACTTGGGTGGTAGGAGTTTATTTTTTTGAGAGTTCGCACCCTCCACAGTCAATGAGTCTTCACTTTCAAACAAAAAAATCTTACCATGCATATCAGGAATTTTTATAAACGGAATTTCACCACCAAAGAAAGAATGATTTTTCTTAGAGGGGGTCTTACCACATATGATACTACCAAGTTGTATCAGTTCCTTTACCTCCCAACTCTCCTCCGCCTCCTCTACAAACCACTGCCTAAAAAGTGTTTCTGCTAATTGCTCTAGGGTTTTGTTTTGGCGGTGGAGCAAATCTATTTTGTCATCAAGGCTGCTGAGGATGGAGGTGATGGCGGTTTGCTCTGAAAGTGGGGGTAATAGAATCTCAATACTTTTGATTTCTTCGAAGTTTATGTTTGGCTGAGCAGACTGACCCGACATATTGTTTACTAAATCAATGACATTTCGCTGCCTTAGATAGTAGTGAATATATTTTGGCAATGCTATTTTTTTATTTATTCTAATGATTGCCAAAGCTTGATTTGTATTTGCAGGCAACATATCATCAGTAACCATTGCATTCTTTCCAAGAAAGATGCCGGCCATTGAAAATAGAATATCATCCTTTTGTAATTGTGACCGTCTCAATTTTTGATGGGTCTCCTCTGAGATAAAGACAAAGGTTGATTTATCAATTCTGCCATCATGCCCAACCGCCTCTGACTTGATAAAATTTACACCTTGTGAAATAAAGCCGCCCCCAATAGTTGTAGGTGTAGTACCCTTAGTAACAAGCTCAACAAGTTCTCCCAAATTGTATTTTTTCCACCTACTATAAAACTCAATTCCAACTCTATCAATATGTGCTTTTAGTTCAGGTTCTTTAATGGTGTGGTAGTTGAGCAGGTCAAATTTATAAGGCAACCTGGTTTCTTCATTTAATTGATAACTGATGGCCGCTACATCATCAAATGTGATGGCGGATCCCTTCAGGGCAATGTCCACATCGCTGCCGGGCTTATAATTGCCTTTTGCCCGGCTGCCAAAAATAATGGCCTTGTCCACTGTAGGTGTCATTTCTAACACTGCGGTAATAGCTTCAATGTCGGTTTCAGTAAAGCCAAACCGATTACTCATGGATTTTTTGTTGAAAGGTTACCAGCAATGCCTTCAGCAAAGGATAGTATTTGCGCTCAATGAGCTGTTCCATGTCGGTGGCTTTCTGCTCATCGTAGGTGTGAGCCGTCAGGTTTCTATCCACCATTAAATCCATCCAACTGTGGCCATCGGCAATCAACCCCGTTTCAAATGCTTTTTTTAATGCAGCGCGCGGAGATTTAATATCCACATAGCCTTGCTCTTCGAGATAATCCTTCACCAAATTCCATGCGAGTTCAAAACTCATTTCAAAAAACTGAATAGTGCCCGCCTTCTGCAGCATATCTGGATTTTCGATGGCGAGGGCATTTTCCAAATGAGTCATCGCCTTAGAAAAGTTATGAAAGCGTTGTTTCCAACGTATATCTTGGTTAGCCATTTTGTCTGAAACTGAATTTACTGAATGGTTGAATTTACTGAATTAGGTTTAGGATGGTATTTCGGATTGAATAATAATTTGTGTTGCAAACTTTGGCTGCCAAAATTAATGAGAAGGCCCAGAGGAAAATCATAGGCTACCACATAGTTTTTAGCCTGCGCCAAATGAACATCTTCAAGGCTCACCAGCGCCTTTAACTCAACCACAACTTTATTCTCAATTACAAAATCTGCGCGCCTCGTTCCTACACTTATTCCGTCATAAAAAATCTCCTGTTCAAGCTCTCTTGCAAAAATAAGTCCTGCTCGTTCCAATTCTATTGCCAGGCATCGTTGATAAATAACCTCTTGAAAGCCGGGGCCAAGTTTGGTATGCACCTTCATGGCACATCCTATAATTTTATAGGTTAATTCATCTTTCTCCATTGATATTTCTGAAAATTCTGAAATCCTTCAATTCTGATTCAGACTATTTTGTATTCCGATAGTTTTATGCGGTTCAGGTTTTGTTTTATCTTTTCATTTAACTCGGCCTCTTCTGCAATTTGTTTTTCGAGTTCAGCTTTTAATGAGGTAAATCGTTCAACAAAGTTGAAGTCATCTTCTTCGTCAGCCAAACCAACATACCTACCCGGTGTCAGTACAAAGTTTAGCTTTTTTACTTCTTCCAGGGTGGCTACTTTGCAGAAACCAGCCACATCTTTATAGTTTCCATCGGGGTTTCTCCAATTATGATAGGTGCCTGCAATGAGTTTAATATCATCGTCACTTAGGTCTCTGTTCTTTCTGTTTATCAGAAATCCCATATTTCGGGCATCCATAAACAAGATTTCATTTTCTCGCTTTCTGAAACCACCATTGGATTTGTTGCGGGACAGAAACCATAAACATGCCGGTATCTGGGTATTTAAAAATAGTTTGGTCGGTAGGTTCACAATACAATCTACCAACCCTTTTTCAACCAATGCTTTCCTTATTTCACCTTCGCCCGTGGTGTTTGTTGTTAATGAGCCTTTAGATAAAACAAAACCTGCTTGTCCCGTAGGAGCCAAGTGATAAAGGAAATGTAGAATCCAAGCATAGTTGGCATTGCCAACCGGTGGCGCTACTTTTTCACCCAGTATTTTCCACCGGGCATCATCGCGTAACAGCTCACCACTCCAATCGCTGTCGTTAAAAGGTGGGTTGGCGATGATGTAATCAGCCTTTAAATCTTTGTGTGCATCATTTAAAAATGAACCTTCATTATTCCATTTCACATTGCTACTGTCAATACCGCGGATTGACAAATTCATTTTAGCCAAGCGCCATGTAGTTTGGTTGCTTTCCTGACCATAGATGGAAATGCGATCTAACGGGTTAAACGAAAGTTTTTTTCCATTATTCTTTTTATAGTAATCTTGATGACTCTTGATGAATTTCTCACTCTGCACAAACATGCCGCCACTTCCGCAGCAGGGGTCAAACACCCGGCCTTCGTATGGTTCCAGCATTTCAACCAAAAGTTTTACCACACTCTGAGGTGTGTAGAACTGGCCGCCTTTCTTGCCTTCTGCCAAAGCAAACTCACCCAAGAAGTATTCAAACACTTGTCCCAGTATGTCTTTGCTTTGAGCTTCTTTGGTTCCCAAAGTTGCAGAGCCGATAAGGTTTACCAATCCACCCAAACTTGCCTTGTCTAGTTTTTCTTGAGCATAAACTTTAGGCAAAACACCTCTAAGCGAAGAGTTGTCTTTTTCAATGGCATCCATGGCATCGTCAATGTCTTTGCCAATGGTAGGTTGAGTAGCTCGGCCTTGGATGTGAGACCACCGCGCTAAAGGTGGAACGAAAAATACTTTCTCAGCCAAGTATTCATTTCTATCCTCCGGGTCTGCGCCTTCGCTCTTTTGGGCTACCAGTTTTTGGTATTGCTCCTCAAAGGCATCCGATATGTACTTTAGGAATATCAAGCCTAAGGCAACGTGCTTGTATTCGGCAGCATCCATGTTTTTACGGAGCTTGTCGGCAGCTTTCCAGAGTTTCTTCTGCAGGGGTTCTTCTACTTCAATCTTGTCTTTCTTAGCCATTATTCGCCTAAAGTC
>JAIENH010000040.1 GCA_019751475.1 Cyclobacteriaceae bacterium | reverse complement strand
ATTCACATAAAGCAATGAAATACTCTACTTCTACACGCACTCGATATTGTATCAAGGCATACTCAGAGAAATAGGAAGATAGAAGTCCGGTAGTTTGAGAATAACGACCATCAATCGGTGAGATGGCACGAAGCGAGTGTAATTGCACGATCAGGTCATTAGACCGCTAAAATAAATCTTTTCTATGAATCGCGGATGTTTACGTTTAAGACCGCAACTGCTAATCAGCTTAAAACCGTAGTTTTGCGCCCTTTATGAGAAGTCCTGCTCTTATTTATGTCTTGCTAGTAGCATTTGCAGTGCCGGTCTTCTCCCAGCAGAAAAACGCTCCGGGCCTTCAACTTCCAATCAAACGGGCCAAAGGCGTGATTGTGTTAGATGGCAAGATTGATGAGCCCGACTGGCAGGAAGCCACGGCAGCAAAAGACTTTTTCCTGAATTACCCAGTTGATACGGCAGCTGCTCCCTTTCAAACGGAGGCAAGACTTACGTTTGATGAGCACGCACTTTATGTGTCGTTTGTGTGCTATGATGATAAAACACCCGACATCGTGCAATCACTCAGGCGCGATTTTGATTTTAGCAGTAACGATAACATTGGTATTTACTTAGGGCCATACAACGATGGTATCAACGGTTTCTTTTTTCAGACTACACCTTTTGGTGTTCAGACAGAGGGAATTATTTCAGCGGCTGGTGCCGATGACAACAGCTACAATTCTACGTGGGATAATAAGTGGTACTCTAAAACGATTCGCTATGAAGACAAGTGGATTGCCGAGTTGATGATACCATTCAAAAGTTTTCGCTATAAAAATGGTATTGATGAATGGAATATTACTTTTTTACGATACGATCTTAAACGTAATCATACATCAAGTTGGATCGCTACACCGATTCAATTTATTCCGGCCTCGTTTGCGTACTCGGGCAAGTTGCTTTGGGAGGAGCCACCGCCTAAGCAGTCCATCAATGTTTCGTTGATACCGTATGTGGCGGGCGGTTTGTCGACCGATAGTGAGACAAAACCCGTCACGCGCACAAGTGATTTGCAAGCAGGCTTTGACGCCAAGATAGGAGTGACCCCATCTCTTAACCTTGACCTCACGGTGAACCCCGACTTCTCACAAGTAGAAGTTGACCGGCAGGTAATCAACCTTACACGATTTGAATTTCAGTTTCCCGAGCGAAGGCAATTCTTCCTGGAGAACAATGACTTATTTGAGCGCATGGGTTTTCCGGATGCTCGTCCTTTTTTCTCCAGGCGTATTGGATTGGTGCGCGATACAGCGCAAGTATTGAGGCGCGTGCCGATCGCTTACGGGGCACGGTTGAGTGGTTCGCTTTCCAAGAAATGGCGACTCAGTGTGCTGAACATGCAGACAAAAGAAAAACTTGAGCTCGGCTTGCCGGCACAGGATTTTACAGTGGCGGCTGTGCAGCGTAACTTCTGGAAGCAATCCAATCTTCAATTTTCATTTGTCAATAAGCAGTCGTTGGGCATCTCGTTTGGTGACTCTACCAAATACTTTAATTCCAGCCTTTACAAATTCAAGACCTTTGGTGATGGCCGCAAAGTGTTGAACGACTTCAATCGGGTGGCAACCGTGGATTTGGAAACCCGCAGTGAGAATAACACCTGGTACGCCAGTTTGTACTACAGTCGTTCGTTTGATAACTGGAATAAGGATAACACGCAGACCGGTGGAGGGTTTCTTTCGTACACCAAGCGCAACTATCAATTTTTCTTAGGTCAAACCATTATTGAAAAAAACTACACAGCAGAGGCCGGCTTCGTGCCGAGCAGGGGTGTGTATCCCGGAGTTACCAACACGTTTGTGAATGTCACCGGGACTATTTACCCGAAAAGCAAATGGTTAGTGAATATGGTGCCGGGTGTGGGTGTACAGTTGTCGCATATTCCGGGTGGTACGTTAACGGACAAAGCCATTTCTTTTAACTACAACTTCAATTTGCAAAACACATCACGGATTATTTTGCTGCACAATCAGATTTTTCAACGGCTTACCAATACATTTAATCCAATTAACGGAGAGAAATTCACCAACTATTTTGCAGGTGATGAATACAATTGGTCCAACTACGCTGTGACCTATCAATCCGATCAACGCAACGTATTCCGTTATCAACTTGGCGTAACATCCGGCAGTTTTTACAATGGAGAAAACTTGAATCTGAACGGTGAAATAAACTACCGCTATCAGCCCTATGGTAGTGTGTCGGTGCGCTTTGACTACAATGACTTGAAGCTTCCTGAAAACTATGGCAAAGAAAAACTCTTTGTAGTAAGCCCGCGATTTGATCTCACATTTACCGACAAAATTTTTCTTACCACGTTCGTGCAGTACAACACCCTGCTTGACAACATGAATCTCAACGCGCGGTTTCAGTGGCGCTATAAGCCCGCCAGTGATTTCTTTTTAGTCTACACAGAGAATTATCTTCCGGCCAACCTGGCAAGTAAGAACCGGGCCATCGTCTTTAAGTTCACCTACTGGCTTAACATTTAGTTAACTATTTTTCTCGATGGCCGGTCAAGGCCCTTTGTAACAGCCTGCGTATCTTTGCCGCTTTTATGCGAAGATATTTAGGTCTGTTTTTGGTTTTTGAGTGGGTGATGACGGCTTGGGGACAAACCAAAAATGCTCCGGGTATTGAATTGCCTATTCGCAAAGCAGGCGCAGTCATCGTTTTAGATGGTGTATTGGATGAAGAAGCCTGGAAGGCAGCTTCCGTGGCCAAAGATTTTTTTCAAAACTACCCGGTAGATTCCATTTCTCCCACATTTCAATCAGAAGCACGGCTGACATTTGATGATCATTTCCTGTATGTGTCATTCGTATGCTACGATGACAGCAAGCCCGATATTATGCAGTCGCTAAGAAGGGACTTTGATTGGGATTTGAATGATAACATTGGCATGTACCTGGATCCGTACAACGATTTTACTAACGGATTTTATTTCACCATTACGCCCTTCAATGTGCAATCGGAAGGAATTTTGTCAGGCGGTGCACAAGATGATGATGGCTTTAACAATAGTTGGGATAACAAGTGGTATTCGGAAGTAAAGCGTTCACCCGACCGGTGGGTGGCCGAATTAGCCATACCGTTAAAGTCATTTCGCTACAATCATAATTCTGATACGTGGAATATCACGTTTGTGCGACAAGATCTGAAGCGCAACCAGGTGTCGAGCTGGGTAGCTACGCCTTTTCAGTTTGTACCGGCTTCGTTTGCATACTCCGGCCGATTGAAATTTGAGACAAGGCCCCCGCATGCAGGAGCCAACGTGTCTCTTATTCCTTACCTCGCAGGTATCAGCTCACGCGATGTAGAGAAAGAAGCGCCATCAAATAACACGGTGAATGTGGGCATGGATGCGAAAGTGGGGCTCACACCTTCGCTCAACCTCGATCTCACTGTGAATCCAGATTTTTCAAACGTGGAAGTCGATCAACAGGTGATTAATCTTACGAGATTCGAATTTCAATTTCCTGAGCGAAGGCAATTCTTTCTGGAGAACAGTGATTTGTTTTCAACGCCTGGCTTCCCAGACACGCGTCCGTTCTTTTCAAGACGCATTGGCTTGACCCTCGACTCAACCGGCACAGCTCGTCAAGTGCCCATTCAATATGGTGCACGCATCAGCGGAAAAATCGGTAAGGATTGGCGTATCGGTCTGCTCAATATGCGCACCCAGGAGAAGTCATCTATCGGGCTGCCGGCCCAGAGTTATTCTATGGCCATTGTGCAGAAACAAGTCTTCTCGCGCTCGAATATCGACTTCTTTATTGTGGATAAGCAATCGATCGGTTTGGGTGACTATGATTCCAAAAGGAAATATGCACCGGGCCTCACGCGTACCATCATTCAAGGTACAGATACCACCACCCGACTTAACCATTACAACCAAGTAATGGGTTTTGATTTTAACTTGATTACAAAAACCAATCGCTGGAGTGGAGATATTTATTATCACCGTTCGATGGACGATTTTAACAAAGACAAGAATTATTCTGCAGGGATGTTCATTGGATACAACACCCGTTATGTAAGTGTTTTCCTTGCGCAGAATGCAGTGGGTAAAAACTACAATGCTGAGACCGGCTATGTTCCGGCATTGGCAGTCTATCCTGGTTATCTAAGTTCATTCGCACGCGTGCAGGGCACATTGTATCCCACCAATTCATCTATTGCCATCATGGCACCTGCGGTAGAAGCCAACGTTACTGTTATTCCGGATGGCACCGTGACCGATCGCACGTTTTCTGCGGAATACAATATTAATTTTCTCAACACTGCCTCGGTGGGTGTTTCCTCTACGCACATTTTTCAGCGATTGCCAGAGGCTTTTAACCCGCTTTTTCCGCGTGGCAATCTTTCGTATCAAACAGGGCGGGAGTTTGAATGGACGGAATTTCAATTGCAGTACAATTCCAATACGCGCAAGATTTTTAATTTTTCATCACAAATCACGGGAGGACAGTTTTACACAGGCACACGCCTGAGTGCAGGTGGAACCGCGAGTGTTCGGTATCAGCCATATGGTAGTTTGTCCGTCACGGTAGATTACAACGATCTGCAATTGGGCCAGCCCTATGGTAATGCGCAGTTTTTGCTCATCCGGCCACGGCTAGACCTTACGCTTTCCACCAAACTTTTTCTCACCACCGTGTGGCAATACAATACGCGCTTCGAGAGTGTGAATTTTAATACGCGATTGCAATGGCGATTTAAACCCGCCTCCGACATTTTTTTGGTGTATTCGCACGTACAAAACCGATTACCCACAGATTTTCGTGCCAACGACCAGGTGCTGGTGTTGAAGTTCACCTACTGGCTCAATCTGTAACTTTTGTTGGTGCTGAAACATTCTCCGTGTAGCTTTGTTCCCTTATTTATAGTTTACGATTAGAACCGATGGCATTTAACTTTTTTAAGAAATCAGATAAGCCGGCCCCGCAACCGGCCAAGGAGGAAACACACAGCGGCCCCCGCTACTACGATCTTACCGTGCGTGAGATTGTGCAAGAAACGAAAGACGCTATTTCCATCGTGTTCGATCAACCTACTAGCGGAAAAATCGGATATAAGTCCGGGCAGTTTCTTACGCTGATTGCACACGTGAATGGCAAGGAAGTCCGCAGGGCCTATTCACTTTGCTCTTCTCCGTTTGTTGACGAGCGGCTGGCGGTGTCTGTAAAGCGTGTCGACAATGGACTAATGTCTAACTGGTTGCCGGATCATCTGAAAGCCACTGATATCATCAAGGTGCTGGAACCGATGGGCCAGTTTACTACTGAGTACAATCCACAACAAAAGCGGCACCTCATTATGTTTGCCGGGGGTAGTGGCATTACACCCATGATGTCGCACATCAAGAGTCTGCTCACTCAGGAACGAGATAGTATTGTGTCACTGATCTATTGTAATCGCAATATCGACAGCATCATTTTCAAAGATGAACTGACAAGGCTCGAAACAACTTACGAAGGGAGACTCCACGTCATTCATATTTTGGATGAAGCCCCCATGAACTGGCAAGGTTACTCGGGTCTCTTAAATAAAGAGATGTTGGTGAAATTATTTGAGCGCATTCCTGATTGGGGAATTGAGAAGTCTACCTACCTGATGTGCGGCCCGGAGGGGATGATGAAGAATGTGGACAGCCTGTTGGTGGAGCATAAAATTCCGAAAGAGAAAATCTTCAAAGAAAGCTTCGTGCAGGGTACTATCGATAAGGAAAAGAAAGAGGCGCCCGTCAGCACAGAAAGCAAGACACGTGAAGTAACCATTCGCTACGATGGTCAGGAATACAAAGTGATGGTGCCGCCAAACAAGGCTATTTTGGAAACAGCACTCGACCAGGGAATAGATTTGCCTTACTCGTGTCAGAGTGGATTGTGTACCGCTTGCCGCGGAAAAGCACTATCGGGAAAAGTAAAGCTTGATGAAGAGGAAGGCCTCTCTCAGTCGGAGCGAGCCGAGGGTTACGTACTCACATGTGTGGGTCATCCACTCACGGATGACGTGGTGATTGAGATTGGTTAATTACCAACCATAACAAAGGCGCCCCAAAAAAACCTGTCGCTATTTTTTTCACGCACTTTTCGCTGTGCTTTTACGAAAGCAGTGCGTTTATTATCACCCATCATTAAATAATTGTAGAAGTTGCTCATTAAAAGTTGGGTGGCATCATCATCTACTTTCCACAAGCTCATGATCAAACATTCAGCACCAGCTATACGGAAAGACCTTTGTAGACCATAAATCCCCTCACCGTTTTTGATGGTACCCAATCCCGTCTCGCAGGCCGACAGTACTACAAGTTCGGTGCTGTCTAACGTCATATTCATGGCTTCATAAGCCGTTAGGATACCATCTTCGGCTTCATTGCTAGCGTCAGAATTTTTACTTGCGATAATCAACCCCGACAAGAAGAGCGGATTATCTAAAAACCTGCTTTGATTGACAGATCCTGTAAACAAATCCTCATCATCAAGAAAAAATCCATGCGTGGCGATGTGGAGGATGGTAGGGTTCTTTATTTTTTTTATTTCAAACTCATTGGCTCTTTTTTCAAAATAGGTTGCATTCTTCCGATTTTTAGCCGTCAACTCGTGAGCAATATTTTCAACTTCGGTCTTTGTGCCGGGTAATGGCGGCACACCATCACCTCTGAAAAAGCTTCTCAGCAGTCCAAATCGCAACGAGCGACTTAAGGCCCGTGTAGATCGATCCGTGCTCACGGCTGGTCCGTCCATTTCTAAGCTGCGATAGTCTGGGAAACCAAATAAATGTGCGCCCGATCCAGATTTTACCGACTTTTTCGGTGTCAATAGATCTTTTGTATTGGTCATTATATCAATTTCAATTTCATCGCTGAGAAATTTTTTTGACTCAGGATTATAGAGTGTACCCATGTTAATTTGGTTAAACACGCCATCCGGGCAGTAATAAACTTTCTTGATTCCTTTCAAAGTAGTAGCAAGCGGGCGCCAGTATTGACTAAACGTAATGGTATCACCCATCAGAAAGCGCGTAGTATTTCTGTAAAAGTTAAGATACCTACCCTCAAGTTCGCCACCGTTAGTCCAGGTTACCAGGCGAGGGCCGTTCGTTGTCTCTTTGGTGAGCACTAAGGCGAGGTAGTTTACTTTTCCCGTAAAGTACCCCTCTTCGTTTGGCGAAAAAGCGCGATAGCGGATTACTTCAACAGCTGCTTCGCCAGGTTGTAGCTTTTTCTGCACCTCTTGCCATGAGTATCGAGTTGTTGAAAATACATTTTTAAACTCCGCTGATTGTAGCGTCAATTCTTTTTCCAATCTATTAGAGAGCGCAAAGAGTGAGTCAGTTTTACGCAAGCTCTCTTTATCATCAGTCTCAGCATTGGCTTTGGCAATTTGCTCTTTTATCGAAATCCACGTTTCATACTTGTTAATCAATGCATCATTATTGCTCTGAAGAATGGCCATGCGTACTTTTTGAGATGCATAAAACAATAGGCCTTTTGTATTTAATGCAAGATCATAAATGGCTGCTAACTGGTTAGCGTCTGACTTGGCCTTATCCAGAATAAACGAGATAAAGGCCTCCTGATCGACTTTAAATTTGCTGAAGTAAAACTTTGATTTCTCTTCTTCGCTTAAAATTGGAAAATAGGTTTGAATTTGAGCGTAATAATTGTCGAGCAGCATTTTAAAATAAGCAAATGCCTCTTTATCATTCGTCTTCCAGTAATAGAACGAAAGCTTTTGCAGAATCTCACCATACCGCGGGTGCTTGACGCCCAATTGCTTTTTTCTGAGCTTTAGTGCCTTCAACAAGTAGCTCTTTGCTTCCGGGGAGTTTTTGCCCAAAAGTGCTTTACCAATATTCATCAGCGAGGTGGCATATTCAGCACTTTCAGCGCCACTCTCTTTTAGAAAGATATCAGAAGCCCGCCTGTAAAGCGCCAATGCACTATCATACTCGGTATTAAGTCGATACGTATTGGCCAAATTATTATAGACGGTTGCGGCATCAGCGCTTTGGGCACCATACGTGGCGATAGAAATGGCGAGTGATCGTCTGAATAGTCTGCGGGCTTGCTCCAGGTCGCCCCGACTAACCAATACATCAGCGAGGTTGTTCAGGGTCGTGGCATAAAAGGGATGATCGGTACCGTAGGCAACACTATCGTGACGCAACAATTCCGTGTAAATAGAAATTGCATCTCCGTATAGCGAAAGTGATTGCAAGGCCAACGCCCGATTGTTAAGTGTGGAAAAATAGGCCGCTTCAGCCGCGGGATCGGTTTGCCTGGGTTGGTAGAAGGAAAGAGCAGAAGAAAATATTTTTTCGGCTTCCGGTATTCTTCCTTCAGCCACATACAAATTTCCAAGATTAACCGAGGCATTTTGAAAATTGAGCCTCGCCTCACCGCCTTCGCCCCTCAAAAGTCTAAGGGATTCTTTGAATAATTTTTCTGAGCGACTGTACTCACCTGTTAACTGATGTATATCAGCGTATTTATTTAATGTCATGGCATAGAGCGAGTCTTTCTTGGGCAATGATTTAAGCGTGGCGGCCGCCAGTTCCTTGGCTTTCGTCAAGCTTCCTTGATTGATGAGAACATCCAGTACGAAAGTGACAGAGGCAGCATATTCAGGCGATGACTCGCCATACAGCCTTTTGTCGATCACGATCAGTTCATCGCCCGCAGCGCGGGCTTGCGTATATCGCCCGGCCAGATTGTTAATGTAAGTAAGGTTGTAAAGGAGGTTGCTGTAATTTTTTGTAAAGGTTTGATTGGCTGCCTGCCGCAGCGCCCGCTGTTGCTCCATGTAATTAATAGCCTTGAGGTCTTCGCCCAGGTTAAAAAATGCAAAGCCGAGAATATCGTAGATAGCGGCTTTTAAGGTGTCGGTACGATTGGCCAACAATGGCTGCAGGGCACCTTCAAAAGTTGCTATTTGTTCAAAATTTTTGGCTTTGTTTAGCGAGTCGAGTCTTATATAATAGACTTCGGCTGTCTGGGCTGCTGAGTTATAGGCTCCGATACTACTGATGATAAGGAATAGCCAAAGATTCTTCATGGATGTAGGCACGAGCGGATGATTAGGCAAAGAATTGGCTTGGCGGACACGAAAAAGCAAGTTATCATTTTTTTTGAGCCATCAAAATACCGGAAAAGAGGTATTGCGAATACAACAACGAAGGGGTAGCTTTAACTATCTAATGCTTTAAATCTATGGAGACACGTAAATTATTTTACCTCCCTTCTCTTGTTTGCCTTGCCTTACTGCTCGTATTTCCGACTTGCAGCAAAAAAGGCGATGATCCTACTCCACCCGTTGTGCCTGAGACCGAGCGGGTTACCGCCTTGCTCAAAGGCACTTCCGGTGTGCCGTGGTCACTGTCGCAGGTTAAAATTGACAACGAAGTGGTTGACCTTTATAAAGACTTGCGCCTGTCATTTACCGATACGGGTTTTACCTCTGAAAATGGTGGGGGCATCGTGTGGCCTAAAGCCGGCAACTGGCGCTTTCAAAATGATGACGCATCCGTGATTATCCGTGATGATAATCTGCCAGTATCAATAGTAAATATTGCTGACCGCACCTTGGTTGTCTCCTTCACGTGGGACAAGCTGGTATTTGAAGGAGGCCGCAACCAAGCCGCTGCCGGACGACATGAAATGACCTTTTCAAGATAACTAATGTTTCTACGCAAACTTGGCAGGAGGAGGTGTCCTACACCTGCTTACTCCCCTCAAAAAGGTGTAGGACACCTAGGCTTATTTTATCGAATTTATGAAATTGATTTTTACCCAATTCATTGACTATCGAAACCCAAAAATTATGAAATTGATTGTTTGCTTCTTTGTGCTTTTGGCGATACAGCCGTGGGCGATTGGCCAAAACAAAACACTAGGGGTGGGGGTGACCACACCCAACCCCAATGCCGCACTGGATGTTAATTCGCCTACGGGCAACCAGGGTATGTTAATACCGCGGCTCACTACGGCCCAGCGCACCACCATGGCTGCCTCTCTTGGCATTGCTGATAAGGGCATGATGGTGTTTGACATTACTACAAACAATTTGTTGGTATGGAATGGAAGTGCGTGGGGAATTTCTATCGGTGCGACATCAACCGATGCGAGCCCCGCTGTGTTTGGCACCACCAGCGGCACCGGGCAGGCAGGTTTCTTTCAGAATACCAATGCAGCCAATGCCAGTGTAGCGCTTGTTGGCACTACCAATGGCACCGGAAATGCAGGGCTATTTCAAAATACCAATGCGGCCAATTCAAACGCTGCACTTGCTGGCACTACTAACGGCACCGGCCCAGCAGGCATTTTTCAAAATACCAATACAGCTAATACCAACACCGCACTTTACGGAACCACCAACGGCACTGGAACGGCTATTGCTATACGAGGCGATAATACCAACGCGGCAAATGGCGGGGCTGCCGTGTATGGAAGCACTGTGGGCACAGGCGCAGGAGTATTTGGCACCACCACAGGAGTGGGTACGGCTGTGTATGGGCAAACAGCCAGCGGTGCTACAGCCGTATACGGCCAGCGAGATGGTGCCACCAATGGTAATGCGGGTGTATTCAGCATCACCAATGCTGCCAATGGTGCAGCTGCCCTGGCAACCACCACAGCGGGAACCGGCAGCGCAGGCTTTTTTCAAGTTACGAATGCAGCAAATACTGCCGCTGCCGTCAATATTACTCATGCCGGAACCGGCAACGCTATCACGGCCAACCGCCCCATACAGGCCACACAGTTTATTGGCGATGGTAGTTTGCTCACCAACGTTCCCGGCCTCACGCTTCCCTTTACTGCTACCAACACTAATGCTCCCACCAATACCTCCCTGTTTACAGTAAACTCAAATCCTGCTAATCCTGCAGATATAGTTTCTGCCGCAGAGTTTTCTAACCTTAACGCTTCCGCTCTTTCAAATGTATTAAGGATTAATAATGTAGGATCGGGGGCTATTTTAGTAGCTACTTCTTCAGGAACAGGAAGCGGTGGACTCTTTACTACAACAAATGCGGCCAACTCCCTTACTGCATTGAGAGGCATAACGGTTGGTACGGGCATAGGTGTTTTAGGGTCCATCAATAATACGAGCAGCGCAGCTAATGCAGTGGTGGGCACTACAAATGGAACAGGTGCCGGGGTGCAAGGTGTTAATTCAGGAACGGGCGCTGGCGGTGCTGGCATATTTAGCATCACAAATGCTACCAATACTGGGAATACTTTACAGGCCTCAACAGCCGGAACCGGCATAGCTGGCACTTTTAGCATTGGCAATGCTTCGAATACCCAAGATGCGGTAGTTGCACTTACGAATGGGGGAGGGAATGCAATCTCTGGCACAACAACAGGGACATTCCGAGCAGGTTCCTTTACAATCGCAAATGCATCAAACTCTTCAACTGCTTTGGTGGGGGAAACAAATGGAGTAGGCGTAGGTGTTTTAGGGTTTGTAAACAGCGCAAGCAGCGGGGGTTCAGGAGTAGTAGGCCGTACAAACGGAACTGGTATTGGTGTCTATGGTGAGAACAATAATGCTGGAAGTGGTACTGGTGGATTCTTTACCATTACAAATGGTGGAAACACCGGAAATGCATTAATAGCCACAACAAATGGAACTGGTATAGCGGGTGATTTTAATAATTTTAGTGTGGGAAATCCATCGCCCGCTTTGCGAAGCCAAACTGGTGGAACTGGCCCTGCCGGTAGTTTTAGTATTTCGAATGCAGCAAATACTTCCGCTGCCGTCAATATTTCTCATGCCGGAACAGGCAACGCTATCACAGCCAATCGCCCTATTCAGGCTACACAATTTATTGGCGATGGTAGCTTGCTCACAGGTGTTGGCCTGGCGTTGCCTTTTACAACATCTCAATCTAATGTTTCTACTCTATTTCAAGTTACCAATACAGGCAACGGTACTGCCGGAAGATTTGTAACAAATGCAGCCAGTGCCACAGAAGCACTTAATGCTGAGGCAACCGGTACATTAGCTCACGCCTTTCGAGCTATAAACTCAGGAACTAGCGGAGGAGCGGCCCGTTTTAATACAACGAATGCAGCAAATACATCACCAAGCCTAACAGTTACTAATAATGGGCTCGGTGTGGGCGCTAATGTTAGTAATGGCAATGCCGCTAGCACGGCAAACGCGTTCATGGCTTCAACAAACGGCAGCTCTGGCTTTGCTGGATCTTTTGAAACGTTTGGCACATCTAATTCTCAGCAGACATTGAATGTTTATCAGGCTGGTACCGGCAGTGCCGCATATGTGAAAATTGATAATGCGGCCAATTCATCCAATAGTTTAGGCGTAGAGACGATTGGAACAGGCAGCGCTGGTTTCTTTGGAATCATTAACGCAGCTAGTTCTGCTCAAGCGTTATCCGCAACTACGAATGGAACAGGTAGAGCGGCTAACTTTTCAGTAACCAATGCTGGTAACACTGCCGCTGCCGTAAATATAAATCATGCGGGCACTGGCAACGCTATCACGGCTAACCGCCCAATACAAGCTACGCAGTTTATTGGTGATGGTAGTTTGCTTACCGGCCTTCCATCCGCAGGCTGGGGGCTCACGGGTAGTGCAAGTACCGTAGATGGCACGAACTATATTGGTACCAGCGATAACGTGCCGTTGAACTTTAGGATCAATAACATAAAATCGGGCCGCATTGCCACGGATAATACTTTTTTTGGCTATCAGTCTGGTAATAGTTTAACGAGTGGTGTGAGCAATACTGCAGTAGGTGTCAGTGCACTGCAAACAGCGGCTACCTCCAGTGGTAATACTGCCTTTGGCACCTCGGCATTAAGCGCCAACACCAGCGGCAGCTTTAATACCGGTGTTGGTCTCAATGCCTTGCAAAACAATACAGCGGCCAATGGCATCACGGCCGTTGGGTCGCAAGCACTTCAGTTTAATACTACAGGCGTTGGCAATACGGCCACCGGTTTCAATGCATTGAGGGTCAATTCTACTGGACCGAATAATACTGCTACCGGTTCAGTGGCGCTTGGTGCCAATACAACGGGAGGCAATAATACAGCTATGGGTTTCGGCTCTCTTCAAGCCAATACCACGGCCAATGATAACTCTGCGTTCGGCAATAATAGTTTGCCCGTAAATACAATAGGGGCATCAAACTCAGGCTTTGGCTCCAACGCCCTGGCAGCAAATGTAAGCGGTGGAAGTAATACTGCCATTGGTTTTAATGCCCTGGTAGCAAACACAAGTGGCAATGGCAATGTTGCGCTTGGCGTTAACAGTGCTCAGATCAATACTACGGGTTCGAATACAACGATTGTAGGATTTCAAGCAGACGCGTCAACCAATGGACTTACAAACGCAACAGCTCTGGGTGCAAATGCGGTAGTAAATGCAAGCAATAAAGTGCGCATCGGTGATGCGAGCGTTACTGTTATTGAAGGCCAGGTAGCTTTTACCGCTGCTTCCGATAGGCGTCTTAAAACCAATATTAAGAGCTTAACCGAAGGACT
>JAIENH010000572.1 GCA_019751475.1 Cyclobacteriaceae bacterium | reverse complement strand
CAACATGATTTTATTAATGTCACTCATCACTCACATAGAAGGATTGAAAAGCGATCGGTACAATCATTTGCGCATGACCAATGGCATCGAGAACTTTTTATATGAATACAGTCAAACAGATAAAAAGCTTTATATGTTAGAATGCCCGACTGATCGGGAAATAGAAGTTTTTAAACTCATCAGCCAGGGGAATGAGCGCGCACAGGTGGCCGAGAAAATGGGCATCACCCTCGCTACTGTAAAAACCCACTGCCAGCACGTGTTTGAAAAGTTGCGTACCAACGATGCGGTGGAGACAATCAATCTTTTAAAAATGTGGGGGATGGTGTAGGCGTCTAGTTTTTACCAAGTTTTCCAACACAATACTTATAACAAGGAACTTCTTTTAGAAGGTAGTTATCCTTTTTGCTAGCGGAATAAACCCAAGTTTTTTCCTTGCTACTGCTACTTTGCGGACAATCCTAATGCAAAAAAATCTAAAAGGACTCCAAAAAGTAACGTCAGCGGCAAAGAATGCAGCATCAGCTTTAGACATTTTGTGCGATGTGCAGTCACCTTTGCTTAAACAAAAATTTAAAAAATCAACCTTTTGGAGTATTGACAAGCGGCAACAAAGCGAGGTAGCTTTATCGAAGTTAAAAATTTGAAGGAATGTGATGTTGCATTTTGAGAATGAGGCCGAGCATTTGCTGGATTCTTCGTCAAAATTGGTTACAAAACCATCGTTGGTGAAGAACACCAACGAGGGCAGGGAGATAAAGGCAAGAATGATTTAGTCAGCTAATCAAATGAATGGATTAACAATAGAGAGTTTGTTTTCGATAATCAGGCCATGCTGCATGTCTTCGGAATACAAAGTCGAGCAGTTAGCTTCCAAGGCAGCGGTAATAATCAAACCATCCCAATGCGAAACTTGGTACCGAAGCGAAATTTCAAAAGCCTTTGCTAAGGTAAAAGGTGTGGTACTTCTCAATTCTGTCTTATCAATGATTTCCGTCACGGCCTCAAATGCGTTCGCCCTTTCAAATTTAAATTTTTTCACAAGCACGTTCACCGTCTCCATCACTACTTGGGTGCTAATAATCGGTTTTTTAGAAATCAATTGGCGGGCGATGTCCCTTTTTAAAGAGGGCATGCCCAGCGCATACACTGCCACATTTGAATCGATAAATAAATCAGCGCTCATTCGCTTCTTCCCGGTTAAACTTAAAATTACTCATATCAACCGCCATCGAATCCCAAAGAGCAATGGCCTCTTCAAATGTTCTCTTTCGTTTGCCCGAGGTCAGACTAATCGAATCTCCATTTTTCTCAATCTCAAAGGCCAGCACTTCTACCGGTTTGCCCACCATTTGCTCAGGCAGCTCTATGGTAAGGGTCGTCTCTTTGGGGGTAATGATAGCGCGGTACATATGCAAATTGTTTTGTCAAAAATACTCAAAAAATATGGGTGCTTCAATCCGTGCCTGTTCCAAGCAGCGCTGCCAAGCCTAAACCATGCGTTTGTAAAAGCTAAATATTGAAAATGATGAACCCGAAATTGATGACAAACAAGACAGCAAAACAAGTGGGTGGAGAATATTTATCTGGCGATAGGCACGATCAACTTGGGCAGACCTATTTCAAAATTTCAAAAAGTTTCGCCAACACACTATCGAAAGCATTTTCGTTCAGTTTCGACAATTTTTTCACTACCAACTTTCTATCGATTGTAAATAACTTATGCACTCTCAAGAAACTTTGCAAAGGAAGGGGTGACGAGATTTCTTTAGGCTGTAAAGCTATTGTTAACACATCATTCTTGAATTTGCTCGTCACCTGCATCAAGACCACATCGCCTGTCTTGTTAATTACATCGTTAGAAATCACCAAGGCAGGTCTTCGCTTTATTCCGCTACCGTCAGAAAAAGGAAAGTCAACAGCAACAATATCGCCTTGGTTTATGTCCACTCGTAAATTACTTCAACAATTCGTCCCATCGGCTGTCTTCTGGGCTCAACCATTCTTTCGCAAGCGAAGACTCGCTCAAGCGAGCCTCACTATTCACATTGACTTTCCCTTTCTGCACTTTAGAAAAATCATCTTGTTCATTCAGGGCATTGGCCAAGATGCTTACCAACTTTTTCCGTTTAGGAGCCTTGGTAGAACGCCACTTTTTGGCGGTGGCCTTGTTTACTTCAATGACTATCCGTTCCATAGCATTTCATTTAATGGCTTGCCTGCTTTGGCAGGTTCAACCCAACAAATATAGAAAATTATGAAACCAAAATCGATGACAAACAAAGCAGCGATACAAGTGAGTGAAAAAAATCAGCTAGGGAGGGAGAATGTTATCAAACCGAGGCAATCAATAAAATTGACGATCAGAACTTTCTTACTTGTTAGTCTATTTCTAACTGCCCACGTTCAAAACCTACAAGCACAAGTCTCATTTAATACGGCTGTTTCTATTAGTGTTGGCACCAATCCAAGAGGCCTAACAGTAGCAGATGTTAACTTAGATGGTAACCCAGATTTATTGGCAGCGAACTACAACAGCAATGACGTATCAGTCCGGCTTGGCAATGGGCTCGGGGGATTTAGTGGTACAACAAGTATTAGTGTTGGCACTAACCCACGGGGTCTGACGGTAGCCGATATCAATCTTGATGGCAAACCCGATCTATTAGTTGCCAATGAAAACAGTAATTCCGTTTCAGTTCGCTTGGGTGATGGAATAGGAGGATTTTCAGGAACAACGGAGATTACTGTTCAGACGAATCCGTTAGGCGTAGTTGCGGCCGATATAAATTTGGATGGAAAGCCAGATTTGCTTGCAAATAATTACAACAGCAATACGGTATCTGTTAGACTTGGTGATGGACTAGGTGGGTTTACAGGATCAACCAATGTGTCAGTTGGCAATGCACCAATAAGTTTAACTGTTGCAGATGTAAATTTGGATGGTAATCCAGATATCCTAGTGTCTCGTATTGGTGCTGGCAACAATGCTGTTTCAGTGCGACTGGGTGATGGACTTGGAGGATTTACTGGGACAACAAATATTTTAGTAGGTAGTTTCCCCTACAAAGTAGTGGTGGCAGATTTGAATATTGACGGGAAGCCAGACTTCTTAACATCAAACCTAGGCGCCAACACCGTATCCGTAAGACTTGGTGACGGAGTGGGCGGTTTCTCTGGCTCAACGGAAATTACTGTTGGCTCCGGACCGATTAGCATTGCGGTTGGCGATGTGAATTCGGACAGTAAGCCGGATTTTGTTGTTGCAAATCGATTTGGAAATAATATTACAGTTGGGTTGGGCGATGGAGTGGGTGCGTTCAACACCGCGCCCGCTTTGGCAGTGGGTAGTGATCCGTGGGCGATTGTTCTTGGGGATGTAAATGTAGATGGGAAGCCCGATGTGCTAACGGCAAATCAAAACAGCAATGATGTTTCTATTCTATTGAACACTACCTCTAATACACCGGCAATTGCTTCATTCACGCCAACCTCTGGCCCCATCGGCACCACAGTTACTATCACTGGCACAAACTTCAGCGCTACCCCTGCTAATAACATTGTTTTTTTCGGGGCAACCCGCGCAACGGTAACGGCTGCAACCACTAACCAACTTACGGTTACCGTGCCAACAGGCGCAACGTATCAACCCATCACTGTTCAGGTGGCGGGGTTAACTGCATATTCAAGCAAACGATTTTTTCCAACATTCACGGGTGGTGGATCGATTGATGTGTGTTCTTTTGACCGCAAAGATTTTGCCGCAGGTCTCAATCCCCTCGGAATGATGATCAAGGACTTTGACGGGGATGGAAAAGGAGATATTGCCATTACTGAGGTATTTAGTTACCAACTCTCAATATATAAAAACACAAGCACGATTGGCGTTATTGACGCAAGTACTCTTTCAACTCCTGTTAGTCTGGCTACACTGCCCATCAACCCGTGGAGTGTGTCATCGGGCGATATTGATGGAGATGGCAAGCCCGACTTAGTAATTGCAAATTCGCTTGGTTTTTCTATTTCAATTTATCGAAATACCAGCACACCAGGAACAATTTCTTTTGAACCTAAAGTGGATTTTGCCGCTGGGGTTGCTCCATGGAGAACCGCTATCATAGATATCGATGGTGATGGAAAACCGGAAATTGTAGTATCAAACCGATTCAGCAATTCGGTGGCAGTTTACAAAAACACAAGTTCCACAGGTAGTTTCTCTGCCACTACACTCGCATCACCCGTTAGTTTTTCAACGGGAACAGAGCCATTTGATGTATCCGTAGGCGACCTAAATGGAGATGATAAGCCAGATATTGTAGCCCTCAATAATGTAAGCAATACCGTTTCTGTATTTCAGAATACCACCACTCCAGGTGTTATCAATTCCTCCTCTTTTTCAGCAAAAGTCGATTTTCCATTAGGCGGCACTCCTTATGGACTAGCGCTGGCAGATATTGACGGAGACACAAAGCTTGACATACTCGCAACGAACAGTATTGCCAATAGTACAATTTCCATTCTCCAAAATGTGTCGGGAGGAACTATCAATGCGTCTTCCTTTTCGCCCAAAGTTGATTTTTCGGTAGGTTTAACACCTGCACATTTTGGCCTGGCAGATTTTAATGGAGATGGAAAATTAGATCTGGCTGTTTCAAATTCCTCAAGCAACACGTTGACTTTATTGAGAAATACCGCTACGATGGGATCAATTACATCGGCTTCTCTTGCGGCAGGTGTTAACATATCATCTTTATTAAATCCGGGAGGAATAGCTGCAGGAGATATTGACGGAGACGGAAGACCTGAAATAGTTGCTGGTAATTTTCTTAGCGGCTCATTGTCGATCTATCAAAATCTTGTCGGCCTTATAAATCCACCAACCATTGCTTCCTTTGCACCGCTTTCAGGCGCTATTGGTACTTCGGTTACCATCACCGGCACCAACTTCAGCACACCCTTCAGCAACACGGTCAAGATCAATGGCATTACTGCCACTATCACATCATCAACCGCTACCAGTTTAACAGTCACCATTCCCGCAGGAGCAACCACCGGGCCTTTTGCCGTAACAATTGGGTGCAACACGGTGGCGAGTGCATCCAGTTTTATTGTACCTGTTCCACCCACCATCACCAACTTCATACCCACCTCCGGCCCCATCGGCACTACGGTAACCATTACAGGAACAAACTTTGATAGCACACCTGCCAATAATACGGTATCGTTTAATGGCACAACCGCTGTTGTAACGGCCAGTACACCCACTACTATTACAACCACCGTTCCAACAGGCGCAACGACAGGAACAATAACCGTTACGGTAGCAAGCAACACTGCGACAAGCACAACCAATTTTACCGTTACAACCTGTCCGGCTTCTCCGAGTGTTGTACCCAGCAGTGGTTGCAATGGTACAGCTATAACCCTTACAGCATCTGGCGGAACACCCGGACAATATCGTTGGTACTCGGTAGCTACTAGTGGCACAGCCATTAGCGGACAAGTAAACAGCACCTATATAACGCCACCCCTTACAACTACAACTTCGTATTTTGTTTCCATCAATGATGGTGCTTGCGAGAGCTCCCGTACCGAAGTGATCGCTACGGTCATATCCTTGCCAACAGCCCCTGGTGTTCAAGCGGTTGGCCCCGTTTGCCCGGGCTCAACTGTTACCCTTACTGCAACCGGAGGAACAGCCGGACAATACCGATGGTATGATGGCGCAACGCTGCTTGGTAGCATAAACAGCACCTACACAGCTACCAACCTTTCCATCACTAAAACATTTCAGGTTGCTATTAATAACGGCACGTGCGAGAGCAATAAAACTGCTGTAACGGCTACCGTTCAAAACTGCACACCACCAGCAGTAGCCAACACAACCGCCACGGCTTTTATAGAAGGCATTGTAACGATTGATCTTGAAAAACTTATTACGGACACGGAGAATAATATTGACCCTACCCGATTGCAAATAACGCAACAGCCTGCCAGCGGTGCTCCTGCCTTCTTAAATCAATTTTTATTAACGATAAACTACACAGGTTTTCCCTTCACAGGCTCAGACCGTGTGGGCATTGAAGCGTGTGATTTAACAAACTTGTGCACGGCACAGGTAATTACGATTGAACTCGGTGGAGACATTACCGTGTACAACGCGCTTTCGCCCAATGGCGATGGCAAAAATGAAACGTTTTTTATTCAATACATCGACATATTACCCGAAACACAAAGCAATAAAGTTTTCATTTACAACCGATGGGGCGATGAGGTGTTTACCGTAAACGATTACAACAATGCTGACCGCGTGTTTAAGGGCGACAATAAGAATGGTAATAAACTGCCCACAGGTACTTACTTCTACAAAATCATGTTGCCCAAAGCAGGTAAAACAATGACGGGCTTTATTTCATTAAAATACTGACAGTATGAAAATTAACATGAATATTTCCCCGCGCCTAGTTGCAAACTTAATCTCACCTGTCAGCGTGACGAAAAAATTGTGGATGTCTCTAGTCTGGATTGTTATTTTTATTTTGTCTTATACAGGTGCGCATGCGCAGCAAGACCCGCTCTATGCACAATACATCAACAACCCTTTTGTGTTGAATCCGGCCTATGCAGGTTTTACACAGAACCTCAACACCTCTATCAGTTATCGCCAACAATGGTCTGGGTTTGAAGGCAGCCCCACCACTGTCAACGCTAATGGCCACATCTCACTTTTGGACAACAGGATGGGTGCAGGCCTCATGTTTGTATCTGATAAAATCGGAAACAGCACCACCACCGAAGTGCTGGGAAGCTATGCTTACAGGATAAAAATGGATAATACCAAGACGCTGTCGTTTGGATTACAGGCAGGCATTGCCAATTACCAAATTGACAACACGAAGGTGAACCCCCTTGATCAAAACGACCCATTATTTCAAGGAACTGTCAGCGAGACAAAACCCAGCTTTGGCGCAGGCCTGATCCTGAGCACTGATCGCTACTTTGTGGGTCTATCCGTTCCACGTATGCTGAAGACATCGTTGACGGCAGCCGGAATAAACGCAGCGGTCTATACCCAACACTACTATGCAATGGGGTCTTACCTGTTTTTTTTGTCTGAGCATATCCGTCTTAAGCCCTCGGTGCTCTTGAAATTGGTTAGCGGAGCACCCGCCTCTGTAGACCTCAACGCCTCATTTATCCTACATGAAAATTATCAGGCTGGTTTGCTCACGCGAAATTTCAATACGTACGGTTTATTTCTTCAGGGTATTTTCAAGGACTCCTTTCGACTTGGGTATGTATTTGAAGTGCCAACGGGTTCCTCGGTCGGGACAAATTTCTCCACACACGAGATTACATTAGGGTTCAGAATGAATGTGTTGAAATTCCATCAGAATAACTCTGTGATGAGTTTTTGAATTCTGCAAGACATGAATACTTACATTGCGCATTAGAGCAGACTCGGACTAGATAAAAATACTCTTCTTTAACAATCCATTACAAAGTTCGCATTAAATTATGCGGACTTCTCAACCAATGACAATTCTTGGTATTGGTTTGCGATATGAACCTTGTCGACAACCAAGCACTGAGTCTTATGCCGACTCTGACTTTCAGTAAAGATTGGTGCTTCGAACCGCAGCACCAATGCCAAAGCCGCGCAACTTCAACCCGCAACCAAAGCTTTGGCATCCGTGATGGTTAGTGACGGTCGACTGCGGCACATGTGCGGCTTAGGTTGTGCTTACGCAATGGCGGGGTTCGGTGTCCTCATTACTTTCGGTTTCTTTATTTATATTGAGTCGTGGAATGACGATGGTTTCCCATTTAGGGCATGGACAAAACCTGGAAGGAGCAGCAGCCAATAAAAGTATTTGCAAACGCAGGGCTGGAGAATGTACCTGGGCAAACGAGCACTGAATTCCCGGCCTTCGCAAATACTCAACGTAGGCGGCAAGTCCATTTGCGAAACAGACATGCACTCTAAAATTATTATCTCTTAAAACTGTAAAAATTTTTACCAATGTTAAATAGACGAAGTATCATTCTATCAATCACATTACTATGTGGTTTTTTCTATTCCTCAAAAGGTCAAACTAATAAATGGCTCAGCAAAGATTCCACTATAAAATTTGAATTCCCTGACATGAGTATCGGTGTCGCAGAAAAGGAAGAAGGTCCGACTGGAACCACAGTATTTTATTTTCCAAAAGGCGTTATGGCCGCAGGTGATATCAGAGGTGGTGCCACCGGTACTTTAAACTCTTCAGTTGTGGCCAATGCTTATGAAAGAAAAATGATTCATGCGGTTGTGTTTTCAGGTGGCTCATGGTTTGGCTTGTCGGCTGCTACCGGAGTGGCAAATGAAATAAAAAACATTAACGCAAAAGAGGGAAATGCTGACCTTGTTCCTGGCGTACTTGGTGCTATTATATTTGATATTGGCAGAAGGAGGTTCAGCAGAATAACTCCTGATGATGAACTTGGCAGAGCGGCACTAAAAAGTGCAAAACCTAATTGGTTCCCTCTCGGAGCCAAGGGTGCTGGTCGATTTGCAATGCAGAGCGGTTATTTTATTCCGGAAGATAAAGGTGCCGATTTTTATGCTTCGTGGCCACATTCGGGACAGGGTGGAGCCTTTGCAACAATTGGTCAAACCAAGATAGCTGTTTTTACAGTGGTTAATGCGTTAGGAGCAATCGTTGACCGAAATGGTAAAGTGGTTAGATGTCATCGTAATTCAGCTGACGGAAACTGTCCTACTATTGGAGAATTGATTCGAAACTCTAAAATAGGCACACAATTAAATTCAAAGGATACAAGCGGCCCTACAGAAAACACTACATTGACGTTGGTAGTGACAAATCAAAAAATGCCGTTCTGGGCTTTGCAAAGATTGGCTACACAAGTCCACACTTCAATGGGTCGTGGCATCCAACCCTTTTCTACTCAATTTGATGGGGATGTGCTTTACGCTGTAACAACAAATGAAATTGATAATCCAAATTTATCTCCTATTGATTTATCTTTTGCAGCCTCGGAATTAGCATGGGATGCCATCCTCAACAGTGTGCCTCAGATGCCAACACCTCCGAAAGTCACTGAAGTTAAACTCAAGTCGCTTAAGCAATATGTAGGGATTTATAATTTTTATGGTGGTGGTCAACTTGCTGTTTCAGACGGTAACAGTGTATTGACTGCAAAATTTAAAGGAAACGGACGTATATATTTTGACGAGAATAGAGAGTACCAGCTAAAACCTTGTGAGAATGGCTTATTTATTATTGATGCACCAGCCCAAGACGTAATAAAATTTAATCAATTAAAAGAGGTTATTCCGGCCTCGAGCATAACCATCAATCCCGGGCCGTGGCACATTGAGGCAATACGTAATTGAATTTACATTATGACAACAATCGTAAACTATAAGGACAGAATTTATCAATTAACAAAAGTGAATTAAAGTTTGGACAGATGACCAGCCGCCAGCATGAGGCTTACTGCAGGTGTGGCTGGACGTTGTTAGCATTGGCAGCAGTTCACTACTAAACAGTAATAACAATAAGACTAAAATTTTTAAAGAGCAGAGCCGTTTGTCAAAATTCACCCAAATAATTCAAAATCATTAGCTGATATAGAAGTATGAAATGGCCTGTTGAGAAACTTAAACCAAAAAATGCCGTTCATCAACCAGTGAACAAATTGATTTGTCATTTCCTTTTCGGGTTTTATTCACTCGGCACGTTGCTTTTGCCTTTAGGGGATTTTTCTTTCTTGACCGAAATTCCGCAGATCTATCGAAATTGCCAATCTACTGAGCACGCGGATATGAATGCGTTTGACTTCATCACTGACCACCTTGTAAATATTGACGGCCTATTTGACAAACATCAGAACGGGGATGACCAACGGCCACATAAAAGCCATCCAGTTCAACATCGCTCTGTTTCATTTGTCTCATTTTCAACTTGCCTTACATTTTCAATAGCCAAACCCTACATAACCGAAATCAAAGAGTCGGCAAGTGGGGTTAGTTTTATTAGAGATGGCTATCTATCCGAAGTTTTTAAACCACCGTCACCTATCAGTTCAGCTTACAGCCTTCCATCCATGTAGGCGTCAATTTCTTTTTTCAACTATTTTAAAATTATAATCACAATGAAAAAAATATTTTCTATTGTGGTGGCTGCTTTGGTGGCTATCACAGGCTTTGCCCAATCAAAAGCACCCCAGTCAGTTACAGATGCATTTCATGCCAAGTTTCCAGATGCACTAAACGTTAAGTGGGACAAAGAAGGTAAGCATGAATACGAAGCGGGATTTGATTGGAACGGCAAAAAGTGTTCGGCCAATTTTTCTGATACAGGTGAATGGCTCGAAACCGAGAGCCCTTTATCGTTTACTGATTTACCCGAGCGGGTCAGAGGGGGTTTTTAAAGTGCAACAAGTAAATATACAGTCAGGTTTTGATGAAAAGGAAATTCTTGAATTGGTCAACGCGCTGGAAAGCAAAAGCACACATCCCGTGGCCACGGCTATTCACCAATATGTGGGCGATGTAAATCCTAAAATTGAATTGACGGGTGTAGAAGAAATAGCAGGGCATGGATTGAAAGCAACCGTTAACGGAAAGGAATTACTGGTGGGCAATTTCAAACTCATGAGCAAGTTTGACATCAAGCACGGTGTAGATGTGAGCAGTATCGTTTACACAGTAATTGCAATTGCATACGATAAAAAATTTGTTGGCTACATCACCATTGCCGACCAGATAAAAGATGATGCAAAAACAGCCATCGAACAACTCCATCGCTTGGGCGTAAAGACAACCTTGCTCAGTGGCGATAAAAGCTCGGTAGTGAATTTTGTTGCCAAAGAACTGAGCATTGACAATGCCTTTGGCGACCTACTGCCCGAAGACAAAGTAAACAAGGTAAAAGAAATAAAAGCCCGTGGCGAAAGTGTTGCCTTTGTGGGCGATGGCGTAAACGATGCGCCCGTAGTGGCGTTGAGCGATGCAGGCATAGCCATGGGCGGGCTTGGCAGCGATGCCACCATTGAAACAGCTGATATTGTAATCCAAGACGATAGGCCATCAACATAGGCAAAACAACCAATCGCATTGTCTGGCAAAACATTACACTTGCCTTTGTGGTAAAAGCAGTTGTCTTGGTGTTGGGCGCAGGTGGCTTGGCCACTATGTGGGAAGCTGTCTTTGCCGATGTGGGCGTGGCTTTGCTGGCAATATTGAATGCGGTGAGGATACAGCGGATGAAGTTTTAGAAAGATCCTAACGAAACTTTAGTTCTTTTTGTAGAATATAAATTCTCCACCCTCGTCTCCAGCATTCTTTAGAGGATTGCCCAGTGGTGTTTGATTTGAAGTTTCGGCTACTTTAATCTTTACTTGTTGGATTAGTTCGGATACTGCAAATTTTTCTTTCTGGTTTTCCTTCAGATAGCCAATGAAATTCTTCGCAAACGGACTATTATCTCCAAGCGCTCCGTCTGAGACCACTTCCAGCCTGCCTGATACCAATCCCCACCGTGATTTAAATTTCTCTACGTTGTCGCTGTAGCCGCGGGTTGTCTCTGCAAACAATGATCCGGAGAAACAAGCATCGGCTACCAAAAAGGTATGTTGTGAATTGATGTTATTGATGATCTTTAATATCTCCGTATTTGAAATATAATCACCATTGGAGTTGGTGTGCGCCTCTACGGGTACCCAATAGCCCTCATTGAGGAGTTGATCAAAATGTCCATGGCCCGAATAGTAGATCAGCAGGTTGTCTTGCGGACCTACCTTCTCAATCAGGCCGCGCAGGCTGTTGTAAATATTACTTCGTGTGGCTTGCTCTTCCTTCAGCATCACAATGTTGTCGAACTCAAAATTGTATTTTGTCAATAGGGTGCTGGCTACATCGCTTGCATCTTTCACGGCATTGTTCAATTTAGGCCAGTATTGATAGTTGTTGATGCCGATGACCATCAGGTAATTTTTGGCGTTAACTGGATTGTACTCCTGACCTGTTAGATTTTTTCTGGAGATGACAAATTTTTTCAGAGCAATATTGTCGTTGATGTCCGTTACTTCGATATTGACAGCGTTATCACCCATTGCGAGCGGAAGGTTAATCACAAAATTTCCGTTTTCCTTAATTGGAGTTTGTACCCCGTTAACCTTCAGTTGACGCACGCCTGATTCATCCACCACCGAGCCACGCAGGTCCAAAATATCTTTATAGACGGTTACGCGGTTGTTCTGCAAGTTGGGTGGATTGGACACAAAAATCTGCGGGGGCGCCTTGTCTTTCGAATCCTTGTAATGAAAGACCGGTGAAATGTTGAGACTGGCAATGTCCCAAGTATGTACGTCCGTAGAAAATTCTTCTATCGATGATACGCTCTTTCCATCAGGGGCCACATTAATTTTCAATACCGGAGTTGGTGTGCTTAACTTCAGACTGATCAACCCCGTCTTCACATCATAAAACTCGATAGCGTTTTTCTCAAGACCCGCTGCAATGTATTTGCCATCACCACTGAATTGCAAATCATAAATCCAACCACGCTGTTGGAACTCTTTTTCTTTTGCCCACGACTCCGTACTCCAAAGTCGTATAGCCCTATCATCGCCTCCGCTTGCCAATGTCTTTGAGTCCGGGGAAAAAGCCACGGAGCGCACCCAATCTTTATGGGCTGGTATTTTCTTTACAACAGCCCCGTCCTGTGTATTGTAAATGACCACTTGCTGGTCGCCTCCGCCACTGGCAATCCATTTTCCATCCAAACTAACATCGAGGCCTCGCAAGGGTTTGGTATGTTCTTTTTTTGAAAAGACTTCCTTCAGTGTGGCCAGGTCCCACTTGCGAATGGTCATGTCTTCTGAGGCGGAGATAAGAAATTTATCATCATCTGCGAAGCGTAATGCTACTACGGCATCGGCATGGCCTTCTAATGTGGAGAGAAGCTCCCCCGAAGGCATTTTCCAAAGCTTAATGGACTTGTCTGAAGAGGCTGTTGCCAGCAAATCGGCTTTGTTGTTAAAGCGGATGTCAAGTATATCCTTGGTATGGCCATACTTAAATCGCTGGCTTTGACCAGCGAAGGTGCCGGAGAATTCTTTGATTTTTGTATCCGTGCCTGCACCATAGATCACTAAATCGTTGCCCTGAGCCAAGGCCAGGTATTTGTTATCGTGTGATGTGGTGATGGCGGTAACTCCTTTGGCCCGCAGGCTAAGGCGCAATAAATCCTGAGCGGTTGTGGCTGTAAAAGTCAGAACCAACAGGCTTGCGAATAAACAGGCTGAAGGTTTCATGTGTTAATATTTTATTTTTTAATGGTCACATGCCTGCATGCCGCAGTGGCATTTCGGCACGCAGGCA
>JAIENH010000756.1 GCA_019751475.1 Cyclobacteriaceae bacterium | reverse complement strand
CGGCACCGTTAGTGGAGGTTCCAAGAGTTGTGTGATTAACGAAAACATTGGCAAACGGAAGGCCTTCATTACTTTCTTTATCTATTACCCTGCCCTTCAAAAAAGCAGTGTTTTCCTGGGCCTTTAAAGGCGCTAAGACGAAAAGCAGCCCAAGAACGAAAAAATACTTTCTCATGAAGCCCCAGATTTGAACCGGCTTATTTACATCAAGCTACAAAAAAGCAATCACACCGATGCTTCGAACTTGAAAATACCGTAACTTTCTTTAGTCATGCACCGCATCAAGGCTTTGATCAGGGCGTTCTTTGGCTTTTCCAGAACGGAAACCAATGCATTTCTCATCTTACTTCCGTTAATGATTGTAACCCTGTTTTCAGGACCAGCTTTTCAATGGTGGGCCACTCGTCATCCGGTTGATCATTCAGCAGATGAAAAATCGCTCGATAGCATTGTACAAGCCTTGCGTTGGGATGTGCCAGATTCAGTAAGTAAACAATCAGCAGTCGCAGAGATTGAGTTCAGTCAATTTGATCCCAATGTTATTACCAAGGAAGAGCTTGAACAACTTGGTTTACCAAAATTCATTGCTTCGCGTATTATTCGCTTTCGCGAAAAAGGTGGCGTGTTTCGAAAAGCAGAAGACCTTCAAAAAATATATGGACTTGACTCCGGTTGGTTTGCATTAGCAAAACCCTGGATCAAAGTTGCTCCTTCTTTTGCTATCACATCGCCTGAGAAAGGAACTTCAGAAGAAACAAAAAAATCCACTAAAACGCTGCTGGACATCAATGAGGCGGACTCTATTCAGTTAGTAAATGTTTACGGTATCGGGCCGGCACTTTCTAAACGTATTCGCACCTTCCGAGACAAGCTGGGCGGATTTGTAAGCCTTGAGCAACTTCGAGAGGTGTATGGTCTTGATACCGCTGCCCAACGCGAACTGAAAAAGAAGTTCGAAATAAAAGATGGTTTTGTACCGAAAAAGATAAACATCAATGCAGCTTCCGCTGAATTGCTTTCAACTCATCCTTACATAAAACGAAAAGAAGCCAACGCGATTGTTGCATTCCGCATGCAGCACGGAAATTTCACTTCGCTTGATCAATTGCGAGAGATTAAACTTCTTACGCCCGAATGGATTGATAAGACTCTACCTTATCTCACACTGGAGTAATTCAGGCGGCTACTTCCATTTTACGCCCGTTGCCGGTAACATCAGGCACTTCGGATTGCAATGTTTCGGAATGTTGACTAAGATCAAGCCCAAGTCGCTCTTCTTCCGGTGATACACGAAGGCGAGTCATAAGCCCTGTAATCTTGAAAATAAGAAAAGATCCGGAGAACGTGAAGCCCCCTACAATGAAAAGTGCAATCATGTGATACTTGAATGTCTCAAACTGCCCATAGATCAGTCCGACATCTTTCGCAAACACACCCGTGAGAATCATTCCCACAATGCCGCCCACACCGTGACACGGAAATACATCCAGCGTATCGTCAAGCGTAGTACGCTGTTTGTAATAGACTGCCAGGTTGCTGATGATTGCCGCTGCAAATCCAATGAATATACTTTGTCCAAGATTAACAAAGCCCGCTGCAGGCGTGATCGCAACCAGACCCACCACAGCACCAATGCAGGCACCCATCGCGGAAATTTTTCTGCCTACGAGTGCATCAAATAATACCCAAGTCATCATCGCAGATGCAGAAGCAAAGTTGGTTGTGGCGAAGGCTTGCACGGCCTGTCCATTGGCAGCCAGTGCAGAACCCGCATTGAAACCAAACCAGCCAAACCATAACATCCCCGTGCCCAAAATTATAAACGGAATGTTGGCTGGTTGATGAAACTTATGCTCGCGCTTACCCAAGATGAAAGCCCCAGCCAACGCAGCAAACCCTGCCGACATATGCACGACCGTGCCTCCCGCAAAATCCAACACGCCCCACACGCGCAAGAACCCTTCGGGGTGCCATGTCCAATGCGCGAGCGGACAATAGATAAGCAGCGAGAACAGGCACATGAAAATCAGATACGAAGTAAACTTCACCCGCTCAGCAAAACTGCCCGTAATCAAAGCTGGTGTGATGATGGCAAATTTTAATTGAAAGAGTGCAAATAGCAGGAACGGAAACGTAGGTGCAAAGGCAGGGTTAGGACTGAGTCCTACATTTTGAAACGCAAAGTATGTAGCCGGGTTGCCAATGATGCCGTGCCAGCTTTCTCCAAACGCCAGGCTGAATCCCACCAGGTACCACAGCAGGCTGATAACGCCCAAGGCGATAAAACTCTGCAGCATAGTAGAGATCACATTTTTAAAACTCACCATGCCTCCATAGAAAAAGGAGAGCCCCGGAGTCATAAACAAAACAAATGCGGTAGCAACAATCATCCATGCGGTGTCGGCTTTGTCGAGGGCGCCTTCCGCTGCGGCAACCGGATTGCTGCTATTAAAAAGCACTAGCAACTGGAGAGCCGCCAGCACTACAAAAATGACAATCCACCGGGTTTTAGGTTTACTCATGACCTTACTGTTAGAAATTTTGCATCAATTTCGTCAACAGAAGGCTAAAAAATACCCTATTGGATAGAAAAATTACCGAATTCGATTGAAGGCAGGGTAAAAAGTTGAACTAAAGCTTCAATTTCAGCAGCCAATCGGTCTGTGGATCATCTCCCATCGGGAATACGTGCTCGGAGAAGCGGGAGAATCCCCACTTGATATAAAAATCAATAGCGCGGGCGTTGTGCTCCCATACCCCTAACCAGATCCACTCAAACTTCCGCTCGCGCGCATAATGAAGGGCAAACTCCATGAGCTGCCTGCCGACACCAAATCCTAAAAATTCTTTGAGGACATAAATGCGCTGCAATTCGATTGTATTAGTTCCCAGCAGATGAGTCACTTCATCCGTTTTCCTGAGTCGCAGGAAGCCTACCGGTCGATCCCCTTCCCATGCCAGGTACGTGGCCGTATCTGGCTCAGTCAGTTCCTTTGTAAGTTTTTCCAGGTTGTAAGATGTCTCTAGAAAAGCATCCATGTTTTCTTTTGTATTGAAGGCAGCAAAGGTGTCAATGGCCGTTTGAATGGCCATGTCTCGCAGCAAGGTCACTTCGTGTTCACGGATGGGGAGAATCTCAATCATGCCGTTAGCACCGGATTCAGCGGAGTATCTATCGGCTTGCCAATTTCTGCACCGGGACACCATTGCTTCCAGTCTTGCACCTGGTTTTCATTTTCGGGCGCCTTCAGCACCATGTCTTTGTCCATGTAAATCATGGTCATCACCTTCCGCATCTTGCCGGAGCGGTTGGGGCCCGCGCGGTGAAACAACCAACCCGCATGAAAACTTACTTCGCCCAATTCAAATGGCTCCACTACATGCGTGAAGCCGCGCTGCTTCAAAGTAGCTTCCAGCAGTGCCTGGCTTTCATCGCTTATTTTTTTATCACGACCCGTAGTTAATTGAAAACTCTGTGCACTGAACTCCAGCGGACCCCACTCCAACGGTGTAGCCTGAAATGGAATCCAGGCGGTGATTGTCTTATCGGAAGCAAGAGGCCAATAGTATTGGTCAGCATGCCATGGGGTGTGTCCACCGCTCGGTTCCTTGTAGAGAGCCTGATCGTGATAGAGTCGCACACCTTTTACTTGCAAAAGATCTGCCGCCAGCCATGCAAGGCGTTTGCTGAAAACAATTTCTTTCACTTTTTCAGATTGCCTCCACAAGTTCATGATTTGCAAAAACGCTTTTCCATAGGTGTCGCGCTTTTCCATGGGAAGCATCTGGTCAGTAAAGCGGTCTACTTCTTTGGTAATCACCTCGTCCATGTAGGCAAGCGCATCGGGCGAGAGTACATGCTTAAGCTTTATAAAACCATTTTCAATAAAGAATGCCACTTGGCTGCTAGTAAGTGCGTAGCGTTCATTCAGTTCCTTCGCGATGTTTGTGTTCATGATTACACGGGGTTAGTCTGATTGTCCTGTACTCAATTTCTCTTATTTCTTTTCCAATTCTTCAAAGTCGATGTCCATCACCTCATAATTTTGCCAGCCCACAAAATCAAAGTGCCACCACTCGGCCTCATACACTTTGAAGCCGTTACGTTCCATCACGGAAATGAGTGTCTCCCGGTTCTTTCTTACCTCGGGGTCTTTCACCGGGGCGGCCGCCCATGATTCCTTTTCCGCTGTGTCCCACGCTGTGGGCATCTTCAATTCTTTCTTAGTTTTCAAATCCACGAGCGTCATATCCAAAGCACAGCCGCGATTGTGTTTCGATCCTTTATAAGGGCTCGCCACATACACGGTGTCGCCTTTCATCACTTCATAGAATTTTACTGTTGCCGAGTAAGGTCGATAACCATCATACACTTTGATGCCATAACCAAGTTTTTTAAACTCTTGCTGTGCGCGATACAAGGCCTGCGCTACCGGCTTGCGGGCATACGCACGAGGAAGGGAATAAATTTTTTCTTTGGTGAAATTATTGGTAGTGGCATAGCGAACGTCCAGCACGATATCCGGGATGACATCCTTCAGCGCCACGAGTTCCTTATCGGGATTACTCACAATGCTTGCCCGGTATTCGGCTAAGGTGGTGGCCTTCAAGCCGTATTTACCCTGCGCCATGGCTTGTAAACTAAGCAATGATGCAAGTGCGAGTAACCAATTTTTCATAGGAGGACTTTTTTAAAGGTATAAATTTCTAACTTTCGATGAATCATTTTCACCGTATGAAAATTCTAAAACGACTTTTTTTAGGACTCCTGGCACTCTTGCTTCTCATCATTGTTGGCGGATATATCTTTTTACGAAGCACCGCCCCGTCTTACTCCGGCACACAGACCCTGGCGGGTCTTACCAGTCCCGTTGAAGTAGTATTTGATGAAGTGGGTGTACCTCACATTTACGCACAAAACGAACCAGACGCCTACTATGCGCTTGGCTACGTGCATGCTCAAGACCGGCTCTTTCAAATGGAGATGCTTCGCAGGGCCGCCAGCGGTCGGCTTTCAGAAATATTGGGAGGCAGCTTACTGCCGGTAGACAAACTTTTTCGCACGCTGAGCATTAATGAGTTTGCTAAAGCTCACGCCAAAAAATTTCTAAGCTCTGATACCTCTGCTTTTCAAAAGGCTGCCCTCGCCTATCAAAAAGGAATCAATGCTTTCATCAAAAACGGCAAGACCCCGCTGGAATTTTCAATCATTGGCATTCCTAAAACAGAATTTACACCTGAGGATATTTACCTGGCCGTAGGTTTTATGTCCTTCGGATTTGCCGAGGGTATTCAGGCCGACCCGGTACTCGAAAAAATTAAAAACGAATTGGGAGAAGGTTACCTGAAAGACTTAGCCATGCAAACGCCCGCTACAGCCGAGCGAATCAAAAACTTTGATGGGCCGGTAAAAAAAGCAGCTACTGATTCGCTGATCGCGAGCATTCGCGAGGCGCTGGAAAAAATTCCTGTGCCCTTGTGGTCAGGCAGCAACGGCTGGGTCATTGGTGGTGACCGTACAGCGAGTGGTCTTCCTATTCTTGCCAATGACACGCACATCGGTTTTGGTCAGCCGGCTGTATGGTACGAAGCGCATATTGAGTATCCTGGCTTCCGGTTTTATGGACACCACCTGGCTGGAGTGCCATTTGGTTTGCTTGGCAACAATGACTTCTGCGGCTGGGGCCTCACCATGTTTGAAAACGATGATACAGATTTCTACAAAGAGGAGACTAATCCGCAAAATGCTTACCAGGCAAAGTTCAACGGCCAATGGGAAGACATGACTATACGCAATGAGGTAATCGAAGTAAAAGACAGTGCAGATGTAGTGGTAGTAATTCGAAACACACGTCACGGCCCTATCATTAACGGTATCATGAGGGATGTGATCACTACCAACACGCCAGTGACTCTATGGTGGTTGCTCAATCACGATACAAACTATTCGTTGCAAGCGGCTTATCAATTAATTCACGCTCGGCAATTTGAGGACGCGCAAAAAGCAGCATCCCTGTTTTCATCTCCCGGACTTAACCTGATGTATGGCGACCGCGCAGGCAACATTGCCTGGTGGGCTGTTGCCAAGTTGCCGGTGAGACCTGCTCACGTTAACTCAAAATTATTTTTAGATGGCACCTCGGGAAAAGACGAATACGATCGTTTCTACGATTTCTCGAAAAATCCTCATGCCATCAATCCACCCTGGGGCTACGTGTACTCTGCCAACAATCAGCCCGACACCGTGGATGGAATTTTATATCCCGGCTATTACTATCCCCGCTCTCGGGCCGGACGGATTGTATCGTTGCTTAATGAAAACAAAAAATGGACACCCGCTGAAGTCAAGAAAGTAAACCTGGATGTTGTATCAACGATGCACCCGGTTATTGCCAAAGAAATGGCGGCAGTACTCAAGAGTTTCGGCACCGATGGTTTTGATGATATTATCAATCTATTGGAATCGTGGGACGGTAATCACCTCGCTTCTGATGTGGCTCCCTCTGTCTATTATAACATGCTTTCGCAAACCATGTTTCTTGCCATGCATGACGAACTGGGTGGCCCAGCCTACAAGTCGTTGATGGGTACCTCCGTACCCAAAAATTCATATGACATTTTTATTGCGAATGACGCCTCTCCGTGGTGGGATAATGTGAACACTAAAGACAAAAAAGAGACTCGTACGGATATCATCCGCAAAGCTGCTCAACGTACACTGGCATCGCTGCAAAAAACATCCGGGAAAAATTCTTCAGAGTGGACATGGGGAAAAATTCACACACTTACGCATCACCATGCATTGGGTGCCGTGGAATTGATGGATAAGATTTTTAGTGTAGGGTCTTTTGCCGTGCCGGGTGGAAGCGAAGTGATCAACAACCTCCACTTTGATCTTGACACCACCGGCTACTTTCCCGCAAATGGTGGGCCTGCGTTGCGCAAGATCACTGACTTTGGTGATCTCGAAAATGGCGAAACGGTTTCACCTACCGGCCAATCCGGCAACCTGATGAGTCCGTTTTATAAAGACCAGGCAGAAATGTTTGCCACGGGCCAATTCAGAAAAATGAAAATGAATAAGGCAGATATTGAGCAAGCAGGAGGCAAACTTACGCTGAAGCCAGCCCCTTAAAGTTAAGTTGACGCAAGCAGGGTGATTTTAAGATCGTACCAACACTTCAGCACTTATAGCAATGAACAAACACGTTCACGCGTTGTTATGAAAAATAAAATCACCGTATAGAAAGAAGCGAATTCTTAAAACTGATGGGCATCGGCACTGCCCTTGCTTGCACGGGCTGCCTGGGCGCATGCACTTCCAAAAGCGACCCTGCACCCACCAATGTAGACTTCACCCTTGACTTGAGTCAGTCGGCCAACGCAGCCTTGCAAAATCCTGGAGGATTTATCTCCGCTAATGGTGTGATCGTAGCACGCATCTCCACAACAGAGTTCACTGCTTTGAGTCGCGCCTGCACCCATCAAGGTACTCCTGTAAATTTTGTGGCTTCCAACCAGACGTTTAACTGCCCGAATCATAACAGCAATTTTTCCAAAGATGGAAGTGTATTGAATGGACCCGCCAGCTCACCGCTTCGCAAATACCAGACATCACTCAACGGAAATAGTTTGCGCGTGTTTTCCTAATCAGAAACGCATCACATACCCATCATGACAAAGGCACCCCAGTAGTATGGGTCTTTGTACTTTGTCATCAATTGAAGTTGAGCCTGCTTGAAGGCCTTGAGTTTGTTGCCGCTTTTCGTCCAGTTGGTGTAGAAGTTTGTCATCAGCATTTGTGTGGCTTCATCATCCACTTTCCACAAACTCATGATCAAGGCATTGGCACCCGCCACAAGAAAGGCGCGTTGCAAACCATACACACCTTCACCTGCTTTCACATCACCTAATCCCGTTTCACACGCACTGAGCACGATCAAGTCGGTACCTTCAAGATTGAGGTTCATTGCTTCGTAAGCAGTGAGTATGCCGTTGTCATTGCTTTGCAAGTCGGCTGATTGCTCTGCTTTGTTTGGATCTGGCGCTCCGGCCAAAATCAATCCCGACCGAAGCAGCGGATTGTTCTTTGCATTTTCCGCATCAATACCCATGGCACTACCTCCGCCTAAATCCGTATCAGCCAGGAAATATCCGTGCGTTGCAATGTGCATCAGTGCAGGCGCCTTTACCGCTTTTATGTTTGCCTCTGTGGCTACTTTTTGTTCCCGTTGCGTCACTGCGTAGCCACTCGCTTTCAGGATTTTTGAAACTCCTTCCATCTCCACCTTCGTGCCGGGCAAGGCCACAGCCGCTCCACCAAAGTCAGGGAAGCCCAACAAGAATGCATCTTTCTTGGCGATAGCTTTTTTACTTTTCAAAGCAATCAAGTCTTTGGCATTACCAATGGTGACCACATCAAAGCGATTTTCAAGAAAATCACCATCCGGTTTTTTAAGTGTGTTGATGTTGATCTGATTGTACACACCGTCCGGTGAGAGGTAAAGTACTTTCTTGCCTGCTACCAGCGGATCGATCTTTGACCAAAACTGCTCGTATGAAAACTGGTCGGGGATACGCTGGAGCACCGCATTTTTGTAATACTTGGCGTAGCGGGTTTCCAATTGGTTTCCATTTTCCAATACCACCATCACTGGCTGAGCGCTGCCTTTGGTAAGGGTGAGCACCAGGTACCGCGACTGGTCGGTAAAATCTTTGTCGTAGGTGCGCACACGAATCACTTCAACCAACGCTTCGGTATCACCTAATAATGCCGAGACTTGCTTGAAACTGATTTTGCCCGATGAATAGCCCTTCGAAAAATCTCCTGACCGTTGTGAGAGCGAGCGCTCCATGGCGTTGGCTTGCTTTTCCAATCCAGCAACATCTATTTTTTGCTGTTGCAATTCTTCTTTTGAAAGCGAATAGTATCGCGCCAGCGTCTCTTTCTGACTAATCCACGACAAGTAATCGTTGATGAGCGATTGATCACCGCTTGTAAGAATGGCACGCTTAATTTTATTAGTGGAATTCAGCAAAAGCGCCTTGGTGGCAATTTGGTAATCAAATACATCGCCCAGAATAGATGGCTGCGTGGCACTTGCCTGAATAGCGAAATCATAAAACCGTTGAAAGCGCGGCTGTAGAATATCCCAGTACTTGGTTTTCTCGGCCTCGCTCATAGGAGGAAAGTACTGGTTGATAAAATCCAATGACTTGGAAAGAGCGTCATTGAAATACGTGTATGCTTTAGTCAGGTCGTTGTTCTTCCAGTAAAGCACTGCCAGGTTGTCGAGGGTCTTTACATAGTCGGGATGATTTTCGCCCAGCGTATTTTTTCGAATGCTTAGTGCTTTTTGTAAAGCGGTTTCTCCTTCGGCAAAGCGACCTTGCATGCGATAAAAGTTGCCCAAGTCATTTTGCACCTTGGCGAAAGAAGGATTGTTCTCTGTAAATTTCTTTACATACACCTGGGCTGACTTTTGAAGCAGAGGCTCCACCTGGTCGTTCTTTCCCATTTGAATGTAGAGCAGCGCTAACTGATTCAGTAGATTGGCGTACTCCGGGTTGTTTTTCTGGCCTACAAGCAACCGCTTCTCGTACACATCTTTGATGTAAAGAAACTGTTTCTCCGCTTCCGCCAAGTTGCCAGAAAGCTGATAGGTGTACGCAAGGTTGGTAAGAAAAATACGGTTCGTAAACGACTTCTTGCCTTCACCCAATTTCTTCGGGGCCGCCTCCGCTTTGGCGCTCGCCTTCTTCATCAAGTCGATCGCCTCCGGATACCGTCCCAGCGCCTGATACAGCATCGCCTTATTATTTATCACGATGGCGCTCTGCATGCTGTTGCCGCCAAACTTCTTATCAACGATTTGTCCTGCTTCATCAAATAGCTTTTCTGCTTCGTTGTACTTGCCAGTAAGTTGGTAGAGTTTTGCCTGGCTATTCAGATTAGCCGCGTAGCCGGCACTGCCTTGCCCGAGCAATTGCTCGCTATTCTCAAGTGAATACGAAATGTACTTCTCGGCATCCAGCGTGCTTCCCTGCGAAAGGTAAACGAGCCCAAGTGTTGAAACACACCGCACGTAACTGACCTCTTTCGTTAATGAATTTTGCTCCATGAAATTTTGGGCACCTAGAAACGATTGCTGTGCTAGTTTATACCAGCGAGCATTATAGAGGCTAAGAGAAAACTCAAGGCTGTCGCGGGCAATTTCAGAAACGGTTTTGTCTTTGCGGTCGCGCATGGCGTAAAGCATCCGAGCGCCACCTTCTCCTTTGTTTTCAATGTCCACTACGCTTGAATTTTCGTTTACCGAAAGTGCAAACTGAAAATCCACTGAATCAAGAGCAGCTTTCTTTTTAGCCCCTGACTCACCTAAGCCCTTTACAAATTTGTCGGCCCACTCATCTTGCCCAAAGCCGGGTGTCATGATCATCACCAAAAAAGCCAGACATGCAAATACACGAAAGTTCATATCACTATTCATTCAATGATTAAGCAAGAAATTATTCAGTGTATATCAATTAAAAACTATCTACCTCGCGATACGCTTTGATCAACGCCATCTCTCCTTCTTTTCCTTCTTTGGCATTGCCATGCTCCATGCCCATCACCCCGGTGTATCCGCGGCTGGCAATGTATTTAAAGATATTCTTGTAGTTGATTTCTCCGGAGGTCGGCTCTTTGCGGCCTGGGTTATCTCCAATCTGGAAATACGCTATCTCATCCCAGCAACGCTCAATGTTGTTGATGAGATCACCTTCGTTGCGCTGCATGTGGTAAATGTCGTACAGGATTTTGCACGAGGGGCTCTTCACGGCTTTGCAAATTTCAAACGTCTGGTCAGAGCCTCGTAAAAAAAGTTCAGGTGTATCGCTCAGCGGCTCCAGCACCATAATCAATCCGGCTGGCTCAAATATTTCAGCACCTCTTCTCAACGCGTCAATCACATTGGCTGTTTGAATACCAATGGGTGTTCTTCGCTCATAAAATCCTGGCACCACCGTCATACACTTGGCATTCACGCGCCTGGCGGCCTCCACACACGTTTTGCATGTTTTCACAAACGTGTCTTTGAATTCCTGCTTGCCTGTAGTGAGTGAAATCTTCCAGTTGTCACCACCGTCCACAACAAACACGCCCATCGTCATACCCAACTGGGCCAGCGTCTTTCCGATTTTTTCCTGGTCGGCCACACTGCGGCCCAGCAGACCATTGTCTTCAATGGCGCGGAAACCCTGGTCGTGCATGAACTTAATCTGATCAATAAAATCAGCGCCAGCACTGTTTTTAAACATGCCATCGTGCGGGGCATAGTTCATCCGGAAAGTGGGTTGTGCATTCGCTTTCGCGAAAGCGGAAGATACAGCTGGTTTGAGCAGAGACGTAGCGGCCAGGGCAGCCACTGTATTTTTAATAAAATTTCTTCGTTGCATATGCATTCAGGTTATGAGGAGTTGAAGATAGCGAGTATCCATGAATATCTTCTAACTTTCCATCAAATATCGGGCCTTGAAACTTTACCACAACCTGTCGGAAGTCGTTGCCGAATCACTTCACGAGATTTTTGTTGAAAAACGATACGCAGACAAAGTCATTGAAAAGGTATTAAAGCAAAACCCCAAGTGGGGCGCCCGCGACAGGCGCTTTATTGCCGAGACCACTTACGATATCGTTCGATGGTATCGGTTATTTCAACATCTGACCGAGGCCGGGGAACATGACTTCTGGAAATTGCTGGGCGCCTGGTGCTTGTGGAATAAAATTACCCTTCCGGATTGGGAAGAATTTCGCGGACTGGATCCAAAAAAATTTTGGGCACGGCAAAAGGAAGTAACGGCCATGAACTCACCGGATGGTACGAGACTGCGCGAGTCCATTCCTGATTGGCTTGATGAATTGGGGCGAAAAGAACTGGGCGACACCTCTTGGGAGCGTGAAATCCATGCACTGAATGAAACCGCTGCCGTAGTGCTGCGCGTGAACACTTTGAAAACCTCGCGCGAAAATCTTCAGCGTCAGCTTGAAGAAGAGGAAAACATTGAGACCGAGACTTCCGAAATCTTTCCGGATGCGCTGCTTCTGGCGGAGCGACAAAACATTTTCACCCGTCAACAATTTAAAGACGGTCTGTTTGAAGTGCAGGATGCCGGCTCACAGACCATCGCTCCGTTTGTACATGCACAACCTGGCCATCGCGTGATTGACGCATGCGCGGGAGCCGGTGGTAAAACGCTTCACCTCGCGGCACTCTTACAGAACAAGGGAAGAATTCTGGCGCTGGATACCGAAGCCTGGAAACTGGAAGAACTAAAAAAGCGAGCCCGCAGGGCCGGTGCCAGCAACATTGAGACACGGGTGATTGAATCATCCAAGACCATCAAGCGGCTCGAAAACTCTGCTGACCGCTTGCTGTTGGATGTTCCATGCTCAGGACTTGGTGTGCTGAGACGCAATCCGGACGCAAAGTGGAAGTTGTCAGTTGATTTTATTGAACGGGTAAAAGAGCTTCAGCAAAAAATATTGACCGACTATACACGTATGCTCAAGACCGGTGGCGAGGTGGTGTACTCTACCTGTAGTGTGTTGCCCAGCGAAAATGAGCAGCAGGTTGAGAAATTCCTTGCCCAGCAAAAAGACAGTTTTCAGTTGGTCGAGCAGAAAACAATTTTGCCCAGCGAAGGCTTTGACGGATTTTTTATGGCCCGGCTGAAGAAGATAAAATAGTCAATGACTAGAAGTCATCTCCTATGTTTGTTTTAGAACAAATGTAGGAGACTTTTTTATGTCCCTACCTTTGAAGAAATAGTGAAAGGTGGGAGAGCTTAAAGTCGTCTTAGCAACCTTCAAGGTATGCTGATTTTGAGATATGGCCCCCACTTTTTTCTTCCTCAGGCAGAACAGAATGTAAGGCGGGTATTCACTCAGCCAGTATACCGGTTCAGGAGACCAGTCCAAGGGAAGTTTCCACTATTGATTGTTCAACCTTAAACATTTACAGTCTTATGGAAAAAATCATCAGACAGGTAGTGGGCATTGATGTGGGTAGCAAGGAACTGGTTGTTTGTCTTGGAAAAATGGA
>JAIENH010000062.1 GCA_019751475.1 Cyclobacteriaceae bacterium | reverse complement strand
CTTGGTGGGTCCGCGTTTGCAGGCTGTAGCCAAAGACCAGTTTATTCTCTCTGTCTTCAGAAAAAATCAATCTGCACCTATCTACTCCACCTTGCAGGCTGACACCACGTCCGCCAAGACAGAGGCACTCACCAAAGATTTTTGGCTATTTCCCGATTATGCCCTCGGCATCCGGACGCAAGGCACCTCGCTGCAAGCCTTGATCCGCGAACGCACCACTACCAATCTTATTTTACTTCTTGCGTTGGATGTGGTGCTGATCATAGCCGTGATATTGGTTTTCAGAAACGTAAAAAAGGAAGTGCAGCTTGCTCAAAACAAAGCAGACTTTGTCTCCAATGTATCGCACGAAATACGAACACCGCTGGCCCTCATCAGCATGTTTGCCGAAACGCTGGAGATGGGTCGGGTGAAATCCGAAGAGAAGAAACAAGAATACTACGGCATCATCAGCAAAGAAACGCATCGGCTGTCGGGTATTGTCAATAAGATTTTAAACTTTAGCCAGACAGAGGCTAACAAAAAAAAGCTGGACATCCTGTCGATACACTTGGGCAACGAAGTAAAAGAAATTCTCGCCACCTACGATTTTCACCTCCGCAACAAAGGATTTACCCACACTTTTTCAGAAAATTCTACGGTATGGGTAGATGCCGACAAAGAGGCGGTCGTTGAGTCGGTGATCAACCTGATCGATAATGCCATCAAGTACAGTTCGGCCGAAAAGAAAATCGAAATTTCGATAGACATTGAAAACGGATTTGGTACGGTGGCCGTAAAAGACCACGGAGTAGGCATCAGCAAAATGGATCAAAAACATATTTTCGACAAGTTTTACCGCGTATCGAGCGGAAACTTGGCCAAAAGTACCGGCACAGGCTTGGGCCTGTCGTTAGTGAAGCAACTGATGGAAGCTCAAAAAGGCAAAATCACCGTAGACAGCACCGAAGGCAAAGGCTCTCTCTTTACACTTTATTTTCCATTAACCGCAAAAAATTAATTGCATGGCCCACCTCCTGATCATAGAAGACGAACCCACCATGATGCTCGGCTTAAAAGACAATTTGGAAATGGAAGGCCATGAAGTAGACACGGCCTCGGACGGTGAAGAAGGTCTCGCGAAACTAAAAAGCGGTCGTCATGACCTCGTGCTATTGGATGTGATGCTCCCCAAGCTTTCCGGCTTTGACGTGTGCAAGGCGGGGCGCGCTGCTGGTATTCGCACACCCATTATTTTGCTCACGGCCAAAGGCGAAGAGATAGACAAAGTCATTGGGCTGGAGTTGGGCGCGGATGATTACATCACCAAACCCTTTGGCGTAAGAGAGCTCCTGGCGCGTATCAAAGCGCTGTTGCGAAGGGCGCAGTCAGGCGAAAACACCTCTACAGGGCCTCAGGTCACCATCGGCAGGCTTACGCTTGATTTCAATGGATTTCGTGCGGAAGAAGGAAAAGAAGAGGTGAAACTCTCGCACAAGGAGTTTGAAATACTCCTGCATCTTCATAAACACAAAAACCAAATTGTGAGCCGCTACGATTTGCTCGAGAATGTGTGGGGCTACGAAGAGCAAATCACCACGCGCACCGTTGACAACTTTATCGCGCGACTCCGCCAAAAAATTGAAGTAAATCCCAACCAGCCAAAAATCATTATCACCGTGCACGGCACTGGTTACAAAATGGTGCTTTAGCCAGCTTTTTTTCTGCGTTTTCTTTCCTGTTACAACTTGTTACAAACCTTTACTGTTCGGTGACATCTGCCGTGTGGCAGTGCCCGTTATTTGAACTGTGAAACAAATCAAACACAGTAAAACAATAAACAGTATGAAAACCAAATTAACTCTCCTCGCAGGCATCGCGACCATGGTTGCTGCTGCCTTCACCATGGCTCACGGTCAAACCAACGCTGACCCTGGCATCAAAATTCTTCCTACTGCCCAGAAGGGAATTTTGAAAGTATTGTACGCGCACGAAACAAACCAGGCCGTGCAAGTAAAGTTCTTCAATGAAGATGGCGTGAACACCTCAGACAAAATCAAGGGCGAATTTCGCAACGGCTTTACTAAGAAGTATGATGTGCGAAACATTCAGTCCAAGAGCTTTTGGGTTGAGATCAGCGACCGCGATATGTCAGTAACCTACAGGCTGATTGAGTCGGCTGATGGCAAGACTTTCATACCCTACCTGGAAAAAACTACCTATAACCACCTGGTTGCTGCTAACACTAGTTTGGGTTTAAACTAGTTGAGTCGTTTGGAGAGGGTGGATTGACATACAGGGTCATCCACCTTTCTTCAAACATTCTGTATTTTTAAAACCGAAAACCTACTTCCTTGAAACTTCACGCTCTTTTTTTGTTCGCCTTGCTCATCGGTCGCGGCACTTTATCTGCTCAAACCATCAACCTGGAGGGCAGTTGGAAGTTCAACATTGGCGACAAAGCCCAGTGGGCTTCCCCCACCTTCGATGATGCTGACTGGGAATACATCCACGCTCCCTCGCCTTGGGAGGATGAAGGTTTCAACGGATACGATGGTTTCGCCTGGTATCGAAAAAAATTTGACGGGCGCAAGCTTGATAAAAACGAAACGTACTACCTCGGTCTTGGCTTCATTGACGACACGGATGAAGTTTTTGTAAATGGAAAGCTCATCGGCTTCTCCGGATCACCTCCACCTAAGTTTAAAACAGCTTTTAATTCCGAACGTAAATACACCTTGCCGACTGATGTGGTGAATTTTATCGGAGAAAATACCATCGCTATACGCGTGTATGATGTAACGCACGGTGGTGGCATTGTGGATGGCGACTTGGGGATTTTTCGCTTGCCGCGAAGTAAGTCCATGCTGGTTGATCTCCAAGGCATCTGGTCGTTTGCTACCAGTTGGACAAACGATCCAATCACAAGAGAAAAAGACTGGAAAAACATTATGGTGCCTGGCGCATGGGAACATCAAGGCTACTGGAAGTACGATGGCTTTGCGTGGTACAAACGCACCTTTACCCTTCCGGAAAAATTTACCAACGAGCCCTTGGTGTTGGTACTCGGCAAAATCGATGACTTCGATAAAGTGTATCTCAACGGCAAGTTGATTGGCCGCACCAATGACCGCAAACCGTTTGGTAGCAGTCAATCATTTTCTAAAACACGCGTTTACGATATCCCTGCGGAAGTACTAAAGCGGAACGGCATCAACACGATTGAGATATTAGTGGAAGACATGGGAAATATCGGAGGCATTTACGAAGGCCCTGTGGGCATCACCACGCGTGACAATGCCTACCGGTATGAGGATGATTAGTCAGGTTTTCTTGAGCCCAATCACCGCGATAACAATCAGCATCATGTAGAAATAGTCCATGACTGAATAATTGGACTTAAAGAAAAAGATTTCCAGGAGGCGCATGCCAATTAGTGCAAGACCCATCCATACCGCAAAGGCCGTGGAGGCTGCAATATGCTTCAAGGCAATGGAAAAGAAATAAATATTGCCCAAGCCAAAAATTACGTAACCCAGAAAAGGTGCAAGAATAAAAAAGTTTTCTCCTGGGGTATGCTTGAAAGAATACCAGGAAATTTTCTTCACTTCTGAAAATCGCATAAACTTCAGGCTTACCATCCACCCAATCTCCAAAAGGGAAGCTACTGCCAGGTATAACCAATGAATCATGTTGTGCGTTTGATTGGACGTAGCGCGCAGGTAAAGCTTTCAAAAAATCTTTTCATCGAGCGGGTGATGTTTTGTCGCAAGTTCAAATAGAAGGCCCATCCGGGTTTTTTGTATAAAATGGAATCGTCAAATCGCTTAACGGAAAAGGCATGCTGCAAGAAATAGTCCTTCGGATACTTGTAATACAGTCCAAAGGCAGAGGGTTTCTTGTTTGGGAGATAGGCGGTACCAAAAATCCAATCCCACATGGCAAACTTGGTGGCGTAGTTTGAAAAGTACACTTGGCGATCTTCTGCGTGGTGCCACTGATGCATTTCAGGGCCATTAAAAAAGTATTGCCACCGGCCCGATCGAACATCAATGTTCGAATGGATGTACATACCCCACACCGCATCGATACATGCTTTGATGAGAACAACCATCGGGTCGGCCCCCAGGAGAACAATGGGTGCGAATTCAATCGTCTGGTTGATTACTATCTCTACCGCGTGCGAGCGTGAGCCGGCCAGCCAGTCCACTTCCTTTACGGAATGATGTGCCTCATGCGTGCGCCACAAGATGATTGAATTGTGCTGCCATCGGTGAAACCAATAGATATAAAAGTCGTGCGTGACAAGAAAAAACAATACTTGCGCGGCCACTGGCCAATGAGAAATTATTCGCAAAGACGATAACCCAAAGGCCGCATCCACCGGCTGAATGATGTAATCAAAAATCAGAATTTTTAAAAAGAAGCTCTGGATGAGTGTGTACCAAACCAGGTCAAGCCAAAAGCCTTCGCGGAGGAAGGGCTGCTTTTTGGTGTATGGATAAACACGCTCCAGCCAAATGATGACCGTGCACGAAACGATCAAGATCAAAAAGGTGATCACCTCCACGGACGGGAGCATAGGCTACGCAGCAGTTGTAAACCGGCACGTTGATAAATTTGCGCAAGCGCTTCATCGGCTCACGCTCGCTGTCATAAACGCGCTTTACTCCATCACCCAGACTCTTTTCGATATCGCGAATGTCGCGCACCAGCTTGACAATGCCTTGCGGCTCGACCGATGCAGCATGATCAGAGCCCCACATGGCGCGATCTAAAGTGACATGACGCTCCACGAACGTGGCCCCCAACGACACGGCTGCCAACGTAGGCGCAAGACCTGTCTCATGATCCGAGTAGCCAATGGGTGATTCAAAGTGTTGCGATAGTGTGCGGATCATGTTCAGATTCAATTCACGCGGGTCGCACGGGTAGGCAGAGGTAGAGTGAGCAATCATCAAGTGATCGGTGCCGGTCAGATTCACTGCATCTTCAATCTCCATTTCGGTTGACATGCCTGTAGAAAGCATTAAAGGCCGGCCCGTAGCCAAGACACGCTTGATCAAATCAAAGTCGGTGAGACTTGCCGAAGCCAGTTTATACATCACCGGCTCAAATTGCTCCAGGAAATCTACCGAGGGTATGTCCCATGCTGATGCAAACCAATCGATGTTCTTTTGCGCACAGTAACGATCAATTTCTTCAAATTCCTTTTTTCCAAATTCTGTTTTGCGCTTGTAGTCAATATAGCTCATGGTTCCCCATGGAGTGCTTCGTTCCTTTTCCCATTGATCTTTCGGCACACATAATTCCGGTGTCCTCTTTTGAAATTTCACCGCATCGCACCCGGCAATGCTGGTCCAATCAATTAATTTTTTGGCAATGTCAAGAGATCCATTGTGGTTGATACCAATTTCAGCAATGATGTACACCGGCTCACTTGCTCCAATTCGTCTGTCGCTTTTCAATTCAACTCGTTTCATGGTGTGTATGATTTAGTGGTTTTTAATTTTTAAATAATTGTCCATCCTCCATCCACAACTACATTGGCACCCGTCATGTATGCAGAGGCGTTGCTTGCCAGAAAAACAATTGCTCCCTGGTAGTCGGTAGGCTGGGCCATTCTACCCAATGGAGTGCGACTGCTGTAACTGTTGATAAAGAATTCTTCTTGTCCGTTTTCAACTCCACCCGGTGACAAGGCATTGACGCGCACACCCTTGTGACCCCAGTAGGCCGCAAGGAATTTTGTAAGACTTAGTACAGCACCTTTTGTAGCAGGATAAGAAGCTGACTTATAAAAGATTTGATTGCCAGATTGATCTCTGTACAATGACTGATCTGGGGCCGTAATTCCGTACGTAGAAGCAATATTGATAATGCTGCCGCTGCCCGCCTCCGCCATGACAGAGCCAAAAATCTGGCTGCAGAGAAAGACACCCGTTACATTTACTTCCAGCGATTTTTTCCACTTATCAAGCGGGTAGTTTTCAAACATCGACTGGGTAAGAGCAAGAGCCGGGCTCTCAAACATGTCGTTGATGGCAGCATTGTTCACGAGTACATCAATTTTCCCATATCGTTCTAGCACAGCTTCTTTGGCTTCCATGACGGAGAGATCGTTGGTAACATCCAACACCACTCCTATATGCGATTCGCCCAACGTGCGGGCTAATTCTTTACATAGCTCTTCATTCACATCGGCAGCAATCACACGTGCACCTGCTTGCGCTAAAGCCGTACAATGGTTTTTGCCCAGCAAGCCGCAGGCTCCCGTCACAATCGCTGTCTTTCCTTCCAGTGAGAACAAATCCATTCGTACGTTATTTTTCTACCGCCAATTTCTCCGTAAAGACCTTTTGCACATTACCCACCTTTCTGAACACAGGTTCCACAGGCTTGCCTTTCAGTTCGGAAGCAACTGAATTATTTTTCAGTGCACGAGCCAAAGCCTCTAATACTTCATCATAAGCGTTCAGTGTCTCACGGATGTCTTCATCTGTGTGGGAATAGCAGACATTGTGAAATCCTGCCCACAGAATTCCGCGCTTGATTAATTCTTGCTGAATCAACTTGGGTTCATCTTTACGGTAAAAGGTTTCTAACGTTTTCAACTTTAAAGAAATGCCGGCTGTTTTCATTTGAGCGCAATTCTCCTTCGCTAAATTTTACTTTCAAATTTACGCATAGGCACAACTGGCCCAGTTCTATCCGCTTCCGCAAAGTATGTTTGTAGGTGTTTTGTATTTCAAGAAAAATAGTTGGGGAAAATGTCGATCAATGGCGAGTAAGGTGAGACGTGCTTTATGATTGTCATGGGTTTCCCCAAAATTTCATTCGATTTGGCCTCAGAATGTGAAATGAGTGGCTTTTTTTAAAGTTCAGGGCATATTATTGTTTTTATTTAGAATGATTCTAAATTTGAACTTAATTTAAAAAACTTACAAATGACCCATTTAAAAGATGCTACTAGCCTGAAACATAAACAGGCTGAAAAGATGCCGTTTAACGTGAGGATGTTCAGGGGTTTACTAACTAAGGGCCAATACTTATTATATCTCAACCAACAACTTCAAATCTTTAATGCGATTGAAACTATCGGGTTGCCACACGATAGTCTAAAACGAACCGAGAAAGTTCAGGCAGACATTGATGAATTGAAGTCGCAAGGCCACTCCACAGATTTAGTTCTCAATAGTACACGTGCCTATGTAAGTTACCTCGACTCTTTATCGTACGAGCAAATTTTGCCTCATGTTTACTTGAACTATATGGGCATCATGTTTGGCGGACAGATGATAAAAAAAGCCGTACCTTCAACAGGGCAAATGTACGTTTTCGATGACATGCAGGAAGCGATACAATCTATTCGAGCCGTGCAGAAAGATGAATGGGCTGATGAGGTAAACAAGGGGTTTGACTTTATTATCTTGCTGTTTGAGGAATTAGAAACTCAATGTGGTAAAGGTTGATTGCGCATATTAGATCGATTTAGTAGTTTGTAAAACAAATTCTGCTCTAACACTTGCTCAGGCAGGGCAACATTAAGTACAACGTATCTTTTGATGCTCACCTTTCTGCCTTTAGTTATTTGCCACCGCTAATGTTTTTCCTTTTATTCCTTCGTTAAAAAGCCCGTTTTCGTAAACCAAATTTCCGTTAACAAATGTGTGCGTCACTTTCGTTTGAAAGGTTGTTCCCTCTAAAGGCGACCATCCGCATTTATAAAAAATGTTTTCCTTACCAACTGTCCAACTCGAATGTAGGTCAACGATTGTCAGGTCTGCAAAGTACCCCTCACGAATGAACCCCCTTTTCTCAATCCTATAAAGGGTGGCAGGATTATGACACATCTTTTCAGCAATTTTCTCTAGCGAAACAAGCCCTTGCTTGTAAAGCTCAAGCATCATGTTCAATGAGTGTTGAATCATTGGCATACCGGACATTGATTGAAAATAGGGTTTTTGTTTTTCTTCCAGCGAATGCGGTGCGTGGTCTGTTGTTACAATATCAATCCTATCATCCAATAATGCTTTCAAAAGCCCAAGCCTATCTTTTTCTGTTTTGATGGCTGGATTGCATTTTATTAACGTTCCCAAACGCGGATAGTCTTTGTCAGAAAACCATAAATGGGCAACCGAGACTTCCGTTGTGATATTTTTCTCCTTTAGCGGGATGTCGTTTCGGAATAAATGGGTCTCTGCTTCAGTTGACAAATGCAAAATGTGCAGCCTTGCCTCGTGTTTATTGGCCAGGTCAATGGCTCTTTTGGTAGCTTCATAACAGGCTTTTTCGCTTCTTATCAGTGAGTGAAATTCAATCGGAACATTTTCACCATACTTTCCTCGGTAAGTATTTTCGTTCTCATCTACAATCTGTTCCTTTTCGGAGTGAATGGCAATGATGGATTTGCAGTTGGCAAAAAGCTTCTCCATTGTTTCCGGGTTGTCAGCCAGTAGGTTTCCCTTTTTTGTAAAGTAAAGTCCATCATCAGAAACGCCTAAGAGCTTAGAAGTATTTAGTTTGATTACTTCATCAATATTGTCACCATTCACGCCCAAGAAAAAACCGAAGTTGGCTAAAGACTGTTCTGAGGCAATTCGATACTTTTCATTTAAGATGTCTATAGATAATACATTCGGAACTGTATTTGGCATATCAATAAAGGAAGTTACGCCACCTGCCACGGCAGCTTTACTTTCTGTATAAAGGTCGCCCTTAGGTGTTAGGCCTGGCTCGCGAAAATGAACTTGTGCGTCAATGATGCCGGGAAATAAATACTTGCCTGTTCCGTCAATAACCTCTGCATTTCCTTCGCTATTGACGTTTCCCATTTTTTGAATCAGGCCATTGTCAATCAAAAGGTCGGCAACGATTGTTTGTCCCTGATTTACGATGCAAATATTTTTTATGAGAGTTCTTTGTATCATCTATTTGTTTTGAAGTTGGTTCACGCCAACTAACAAATATATGCAACTCTGACTTCAAGCTATGTTTGATAGCAGCCAACCACTTAAGTATTTTTTGAGTACCCAACTACTACTCGAACCGCTCACTCTGTGCCCAAAATCTTCTTTCTCAAATTTGCCGAGGTGGGCGAAGGCCGCGGTCATGTACTCTTCCATGTATATAATAAAAATAGTCGGGGAAAACACCGACAAAAGGCAAAATATTCAGAATAACTGCAAGTAGTAAGCAAATGGAAGCATAAAAACTAAAGGTTTGAAGCAAGGAAGGTTGATAGTATTAAACATCACTCTTTTTTTTCAAGTAGCTTTGCAAAACATTTACTTTTTAGGCGAGTAATAAGGTTAGCAGAAAGGTTAGCTCTTTCTTACTCTCCCTTCAAACTCTCCACCGGGTTTCTCCTTGCCGCTCGTAAAGATTCAAAGCTTACCGTGCCCCATGCTATGGCCAAAGAGATTACACCGGCCAATACAAAAATGACGACATCTAAATTTGTTTTGTATGCAAAGCTTTGAAGCCAATTGTTCATCAAGTAATAACCAATAGGTACTCCAATCGCGAATGCGATTAGTACCAATAGAACGAATTCTTTCGATAGCATGGCAACCAAATCCGTGACAGATGCTCCCAGTATTTTTCTAATTCCTATTTCTCTTGTACGTTGTTCGGCTGTAAAAGAAGCTAGTGCGTATAACCCGAGACAGGCGATGATTATTGCCAGGCTCGCAAAGAGTAAAACAATATTTGCTAATCTTTCATCGGACGCATACAACTGATCCATTTGCTGATCCAGGAATGTAAACTCAAATGCTGCGGGGATAATTTTTTTAAAAGTACTTTCAATTTTTTTAACTGTGGCACTCAACTCATTTGCTTGAACTTTTACTAACAGGTAGATGTATCGGTTGTCGGGGCTGTTATTGAAACAGTATGGGCCAATTTGTTGATGGAATGACGCAAAGTGAAAGTCGTCAACTACTCCGACAATCTCAGATACACCTCTATCGAAAATTCTCACACGCCTCCCCACGGCTTCATCAGGCGTTAGTTGCAAATAGTCTGCAGTAGATTTATTAATGACTACTTGAATGGTAGTGTCTTTCGGGTCTTTGTTTTCCGGTAAGGTTCTGCCGGCCAATAATTTCATGCCCAGCACATCCACTATTTCATGTGTCGCCCGGGTTGTTAGTATAGAAGTGCCTTGGCCTGCCCCATCACGGGTAATGGTGTAACTGCTGGTGCCAATGCCGGGATACGACTGGCTGCGGGCAACTTCTTTCACTTCTGCTAACGACTCTAATTCAGTTTTCAATGACAGCACCTGATCGCGGTCTTTCGCTGCTGAAACCATGACCGCAATTACCTGGTCGGGTTGATACCCAAGGTTCTTGTTTCGCATGAAGTTCATTTGCTTATAGAACATGACTGCACAGATGATCAAAACAATAGATATTGAAAATTGAAAAATCACCAGCCCTTTCCGAACGAAGGCCTGCCCTCCGGAGCCTGGAGTTTTCAATAAAGTTGTCTTAGGTGAGAATGATGATAAGTAAAACGCAGGATAAAACCCTGAAAGCAACGTGAGCATCGTCCATACGGCCGCAAAGGAAAACCAGAACCAATCTTGAAAGATAAAATCAATTGAAATTGCCTTCCCGCTGAGCGCATTGAATAGCGGGAGCCCCATCAAGAAAACAATGTTGCTAATCAAAAGAGATGTCAATACAAAAATGGACGTTTCCAAAAAGAATTTGGAGTTGAGTTCAGTAAAAATGGCGCCTAATGTTTTTGAAATACCCACCTCCTTGTTTCTTCGTTGCGCCTGTGCAGTTGTCAGGTTCATATAATTTATAGCTGCGATAAAGAGAATGACCAACGCCAGCGCGGTTAGAACTTTGACTTGACTATAATCCCCATACTGCTTTCTGTCAATACTTGCCGTTAGGTCAGTGGAGTGCAACCTTATATCGAGTAAGGGTTGCAGTGTGATCGAAAACCAGCGGTTGTCCTTAGGAATGTTCCGTTCAAGCAGTTCAGCAATTTTTTGGTTGGCTGTTGCCAATGAAACTTCTTTGTTTAGTAAGAAATATGTTTCAAAGCTTGCATTTCCCCAACGCTGGTTCTCTTCCTTACCAAAACCAATCGAAGAAAAGGAAGCTATTAGTTGGCATTTTAAAAAGGAATTTTGAGGGAAATCTTTATACACGCCAGTGACCTCCAGACTGAGCGAGTTGTCAATCAAAAGACTTTTGCCAATAGGGTCGGCATCGCCAAAGTAACGTTGAGCCGAGGTCTCGCTGAGTATAACTGTACCTGCCCGATCTAACACCTTTCCTAGCGTACCCTTTACCAACGGAATAGTAAACACATCAAAAATCTCAGGGTCGGCAAAAAAGAGTTTCGTTTCTGAAAATTTTTCTGTTTCTGTTGACACAAAGCCAATATCTCCGAAGTTGTGATGAAAAACCCGTGTTACTTTTTCGACCTCAGGAATTTCCTTGGCGGCTGTTGGTGCCAATTTGTTAGGCACTGAACCCCACTTGCTGATTTGCCCATCTGAATCTGTTTTACTAATAATGGCCCTGTAAATCCGGTCGCTATTTTTATGAAAGCGATCATACGACAACTCATCGATCACATAAAGGCTTATGCCCAGGAAAGATACGAGCCCAATGGAAAGCCCCATGATATTAATGAAGCTAAAAGTCTTGTTGCGAACAATGTTACGCAGAGCGATTTTCAAATAGACGGTTAGCATAAACTTTGGGTTTTAGTTAAATCCGATTGAAGGTCTATTCGTATACGTATTTTTGACTAGCTAGTTATTTGTTTACTAAAAAATTATGGTAGGCGTCTAACACTTGCTGCGGAGCTTCCAATTGCGGCCAATGCCCAATGTTTTTGGAAAGAAGTATTACGTTTGGATTTGGGATGAGTGCTTCGTAACGCTTGGCCATGTGAATACCTGAGTTTGGATCTGAAGGGCCATTGATAAAACACAAGGGGATTTTTGTTTGTTGCATGGCAGCTATCCAACGAGCTTGATACTTTACTTTATCAAAAACCAATCGACCAATCAAGTATGCTATTGATTTGCCATTGTTATAATTTAGAATCTCCCAAAACTGTTGTAGCAATTCTTTGCTTGGTTTTGTATCTGCTCCAAATACCTCGGCCGTTGCTTTGTCCACACTTTTTTTTGACATCAATCTGCTGAGCAATTTACCGATGGGCTTTGGTGATTGTGATAGTAGTCGTTGTATTAATCTGGGCTGATAAACATCCATAAATAAGCCGCCATTTAAGAACGCAATGGATTTTATCGTAAACGGATTCACATTTTCACCATCACGTGCAATCAATTCTTGTACTACGCTATTGCCGAGATCGTGCGCCAAAATATGTACTTCTGATATTTTTAGGTGGTGTAGAAGTGCCGTGTACATATCGGCATGGTCTTCAAAACTATAGCGATAGTCGTTTGGCTTGTCGGAGAAACCCATACCGAGCATGTCGGGTAAAATAACTTGATGCGCTGAGACTAAGCCTGCCCACACGTCTTTAAAATCAAAACTATTATACGGATAGCCGTGAAAAATTAAAAGACAAGGGCCGCTGCCTTCACGGATAAAAAAAATGGATTGATTTTTATACTTGAAGTATTCTCCTTTTGATTTCCATTTTTCTAAAGCAGTATTCATCGTAGTTGGTTGTTAAATTTGAATCAAGCATTTTCTCTAAATCTGTTTGAGGCTGAATACCTAAAAACGTAGGTAGGCGAAGCGATCACTATTATGCCTGAATCGTTAAGATATTTACCAGTTCCATCAATAACTTCCGCGTCTGAATATTTACCTAATTCCAAGTTCCCTATATCTTCAATCAATTGCCTTTTAATGAAAATATCCTGTCTTTTGATTTCCCACTCATTGACAATATTTATATTCAGTATTAACAATGATTTTGCATTATTCAGGGAAGCCATAAAATGCTATTTTAGATTAACTATCACTGTTGTCCGACTAAAATATAGAATCGCAAAATAACTATGTTTTCATATGGGACTCGCACGATTTTTTTTA
>JAIENH010000199.1 GCA_019751475.1 Cyclobacteriaceae bacterium | reverse complement strand
AATCCGCGTTTTAGGTTGCGCAACACTTCGTGCGGATTCTCGTCTGTCCAATCGCTCAACATAATCACCTGCTCTTTCATACTCGTGGATTCACTCCATCCCCGGGGGTGAATGACAATCGATCCATAGATACCGGATTGCTCTTGCAGCAGGGTGTGCGAATGATACCAATACGTCCCTGTTTGGATCAGCGGAAATTTAAAGATGTGTGTCTGGCCAGCTTTAATAGGTGCCGTGGTGAGGTAGGGAACTCCGTCTTCTTCATTGGGCAGCAGCAAGCCATGCCAGTGAATAGACGTTTCTTCATTCATTAATTTATTGTGCACGCGAATGATGGCCGTATCGCCTTCAGTAAAATGAAGCACCGGGCCGGGGATGCCGCCATTGATGGCCATCCCCATTTTTTCTTTGCCAGTGAAGTTGACCATCAGGTGATCAATGTAGAGATCGTATTCCACACGTTTGCCTGATGCCGTGGGCTTTGCATCATTCATTTTGTGCTGCGCCAGCAAAGGCATGTATGCTGCAACGGTAAGCAGCATACATGCCCCGATGGAAAAATGAAGTACTTTTTTTATTGGTTTAATGCTCATGGTCATCCTTATGCTCTTTCACTACTTCCAACTTCATTCCGCACTTGGAGCACTTGTCGCCTTCTTTACCGGTTACTTCAGGGTGCATGGGGCAAGCATATACCATCGCTGCATGATCCATTTTTGTAGAATCCATTTCATCGTGATGGTGTGCAGTAGTGTCACCCTCCGCATGTTCATGCTCTTCCTCAGTGGTTTGTTCCTTCTTAGTGCCACAGCTCATGATTATCTGTGAAGCAATAAACAATCCTGAAATCAAGAAAGCGATTGTTACGATTGATTTTTTCATAGTTGTATGGTTTTAAGTTGTTGATCATTTTTAATGCTCATGTTCCATTTCCAGGTATTTGCCCTGCGGCCCGATGCCTTCGATGTGGACTAACTGAGATCCATAGTGGCCCGCGCTGGCCACACTAAACGAAGACACCGCCAGCACCACTGCAACCACTGCGGCAGCCCAACGTTTGTCTTTATATAGAAAGAGATTAACTCCCTGAAGGATCAATGCGATGATTCCTGAGTAAGTCGTCCAGTCTGCCCATTTGTCGTGTTGGTCGAGCACCAATTGCGCGTGAGCGCTGATGCCATGCGTGTGAGGATGGAAATTTCGTCCGGCAACCCACGCTGCCAAAACTCCTACAAAAAGAATGGCGGTGATGATCCAGGCTATTTCCTTTTTCATAAAGTAAAGGTTCAGCAGTTGCATTCCTGCGGCTACGATAATTAATACAATGGCAAAATGAACAATCAACGGATGGAGCGTGGGAAAATCATCGAGGTCTGCTTTTACTTTCGATTCATCAATGGCCATACCCTCATCATGGTGATGCGTGGTATCTCCTGCCTCATGCTCTTTTTGCGCACCCATGTTCATAGTTGAGTCCATGGGAGCTTTGGTCGAATCTTTTTTGTGCTTCTTGCCTCCGTGGGCCATTACGAGGCTGGGGAGGGATAATAACAGGATAAGAAAGGTGGTTTTCATGTTTGTAAGTTTTTAGGTGAAAAGTCGAGCACGAAATGCCGCGATGTGCAATTTCGTAGAATGACTTTCGGTTTTTATAATGAGAGAAATCCCGCGATGTACTTTGGGACAGGAAAAATATTACGACAATGAGGGGGGAGCTCGCAACAATGGAGGTCTCGCTCGATTTGAACTATAGAATTCTTCTTTAAGGGATATTTTTGAGAAAGTTTCTGAAGGCGAATTATAAAAGTTCGGATTACCTGTATCTGATACAAGATGCTGATCTTGGCAATCAGTTTTTTCCTTGACTTCAAAACAAAATTTTGAAGCTACATAGTCGGTATTAGAAAAGTGAACGAAGAGCGGAAGAGCACCGTCTTCTTTGTAAGGAGCGTCTTCATTTTCTTCATGCTCTGGTGAACTCCGGTGCTGATGGTGTGTACCTGACTGCTTTTCTCCAGCCGGATGCCGATGAGGGAAGATGCTATGTCCAAGCGAAAATGCTGCGGACATAAAGAAAAAGAAGTACTTACTTAACCTTAGCACCATAAGATTCAAAATTACGTCTTTCAAGGGGCTTACCTAACAAAAGTTGCTAAATCTATTAAAATTTACAGTTATTTATTTGGAATGAGTCTAAATAAAAATAATTTTTGCGGAGTTATTTAAAATGCCCGGCAGTCGTCCATCGGTAAAGCAAACCCAGGGGTTGGCGATTGGGTGTTCTGCCTGACCTTAACTTAAAATTATTATCAATGAAAAAATATCTTTCAGTCACTATCATTTGCTGTGCAGTAACCTATTCTATGGGGCAAACCAACTCCAATTTGGATTCAATTCCAGTCAAACAGCTTCAGGAAATTATCATAAGAGGATATAGAGCAATGAACGGAATTGGCAGAATGAATGACTATTCTGAACAGGTTATCTATGCAGGTAAGAAAAACGAAGTAATTCTTGTCGATAGTTTAGATGCCAACAAAGCAATCAACAACACACGGCAAATATTAGGTAGAATACCCGGACTAAACGTTGTTGAAACCGAAAGCAGCGGATTCACCGCAAACGGTATTGCTACAAGAGGACTAAACCCTACTCAAAGTATAGAAATGAACACCAGGCAAAACGGATACAATATTAGCGGAGATGTGTATGGTTATAACGAATCCTATTATTTGCCGCCCATGGAAGCCGTCAGCAAAATTGAAATGGTTCGAGGTGGAGCGTCCCTGCAATTCGGCTCACAGTTTGGCGGGCTGGTGAACTATGTAATAAGAGATGCACCAACCAATAAAACTTTTGAATTCACCACTTCACAAACCATTGGCAGTTTCGGTATGTTTAATGCTTTCAATTCCGTTGGCGGCACTTACAAAAAAATAAGCTACTACGGTTTTATTCAATACCGGAATATGGATGGTTACCGCCCCAACACTCAGCAATGGCAGCTTTCGGGTTTTGGTAAATTTCAATACAAACCTTCCGAAAAAGTAAATGTAGGGGTTGAATATTCACTGCTTCGCAATCAACTAAAAATGCCGGGTGGATTAACTGACAGTATGTTTTACGCCAACCCAAAAACATCTACCCGTGCAAGAAACTGGCTCAAAACCCCTTGGAATATCGTAACTGCTTATCTCAATTATACACCAACCGAAAACACAACACTAAGTTTAAAAACTTCATTCTTGTCCAGCAACCGTTCATTGGTTTGGCGTAATGAAGAGGGAGGAGCAAGTGCTTTAGATCTTATTGACCCTGCAACAAATGCCTTTGTACCACGAGAGGTAGGCAATCAAACCATGAATAATTCTACAACAGAATTACGTTTCTCACATCACTATAAATTGGGCAACCAACAATCTACCATTGCGGGAGGCATCAGATACGCCTACGCCTGGTTTAAACGACAAGGCGGAGGCGAAGGCACAACTAACAGTGATTTTGATTTATCCATCACTGGCGATTGGGCGTATAATTTAGATTTTACCACCACCAATATTGCGCCTTTTGTAGAAAACATTTTTAGAATTGGAAATAAATTTACTGCTACGCCCGGCTTTAGATTTGAATATTTAAACAGTACGGCACGAGGCTATAAAATTGAAGACAATGTGAAACTGTCACCCAACGAAAGCCGAAACCGTTACCTTCCATTATTCGGCATCGGCTTGGAGTTTAAACCAACAACAAATACAAGTATCTACGGTAATTTTACCCAAGCCTATCGCCCCATAGACTATAGTCAATTAGAACCGTTTGGTGTAACATCACGAATTGACCCTAACTTAAAAGATGCTTCTGGTTATAATTCCGATTTTGGTTACAGGGGCACCATAAAAAATTATTTAAACTTTGATATTAGCACTTTCTATATGGCGTATGATAACAGAATTGGCGTAGTGCTGAAAACTGACCCGAACACAGGTTTAGATTATTCTTTAAGAACTAACATTGCAAACAGCGTTCACAAAGGCGTAGAAAGTTACGTAGAATTTAATATTCTGAAACTTATCAAAGAAGAATCAAAATTAGGATTAAGCATATTCAACTCATTTGCCTACATCGATGCAAAATATACCAGCGGAGAATTTAAAGGGAAAAGAGTTGAAGCAGCGGCCAATACGATTAACAGGATTGGTTTAATATTTAATAACAATCATTTCTCTGCTACATTCCAGGTAAATTCTGTTGGCGATGCTTTTGGCGATGCTTCCAATGTAAAAACAAGCGATGACCCTATTGCAGGCTACATTCCCGCTTATACCGTTTTAGATTTTAGCGCTACTTATAAAATTAGAAACTACGCAATTAAAATAGGTTCAAATAACATCGCTGATAAATCTTACTTCACCAGAAGAGCGGATGAATACCCCGGCCCCGGGATCATACCATCCATAGGGCGAATGTTTTACGCTGGAATCTCAGCTACCTTTTGATTCTTAACCACCCACCACTTTGTACCTTATATAAAAAAACAGCCGGGATCCCGGCTGTTTCAGTTTATTGAGTAAGCATCAGTACGGAATGGTTGTCACTTGGTCAATCAGTGTGTTGGTCGTCATGGCCGCAGCTTTTCTGCGCAAGGCAAGTAGTTCTGGGTTAGCTTCGCGCACTTTCTGGCGAGCGGCCAATCCTGCGTAATAGTCAAGAGAACTGGTTGCCGGCAAACTCAACAATACTGTGTTGTTCGGGGCTCCATACACCGCGGTAAATACCAGCACGGTATAGTTCAGGCCAGCCTTCTTCTCCGCTTCCATTACCTGTTTCATCGCAGCCATGTACTCAGCCATCATCCCAGGTTTGATAATTTCTCGAATAAGTGGCTCTTCTTTCGTGGCATAAAAACAGTTCTCCAGAAACTAACCAAAGGCCTTCTTGTTGGTTTGGTTTTCATAAATATCCGGAATACGCATAGAGCCATCTTCTTCATTGGGTAACAACAGGCCATGCCATTGAATTGATGTTTCATCCTTTATCAACTTATTATGAACCCTGATGATGGCTGTGTCGCCTTCGGTGAAGGTGAGGGTGGGTATTGGTATTTGTCCGTTCACAGCCATGGCTCTTTTTACTTTGCCTGAAAAAATTACGATGGTGTCTTTTACATACAAATCGTAACGGACGGTTTTTTGTGCGAACAAAACTGTGAATCGGAAATTGTAAAAGAATAAACAGTAAAACAATTTTATAGCAGGATTTGCAGTAAAATAGTTCCGATTTTTTTGATGCTTGTTTTCATAGGAGATTATTTTTGTTTTTTGTTTTTAACTGGTTTGAGCGGAAAATATTTGAGCAGTTTATGCACAGCGGGGTGAAGTTGGCTTTTCACATAAGCGCTTTCATTATAAATGTTATAAATATCGGCTTGTGCGGATGCGGTCCATACTAATTCATTACGCACGCGGTCAATCATATTAATGGTGATGGTGCTTTCGGTATAGTTGTGCTGCTCTTTTACATAAGTGGTTTGGTAGCGGTAGCCGCTGTAATTATTATTATTATTATTATTATTGTTATTGAAATTGTTATTGTTATAGCCATAGCCGTTATAGTTATATGGATTAGGCTGAGGCGTATAATAAGGATTTTGAGAATACGGATTTTGAGAATACGGATTGTTTGGATACGGATAGCTATACGAATAATTTGGAACGGGGTTGGTAACGGGATGTTCTTCGGTATTTACTTTGTTAATAACGGTTACCTGAAATTCGAGCAGCACGTCAGGTGTATTGGTATTGGCTGTGAAGCCATAGTTGCCAACCAACTCGTGAGTGAAATAATTTTTTATGTTGTTGCGAATAATCTGATTGTTGAGCAAGTCGTTTGAATTGTCCTTATCAGGAAGCCAAGCATAAGTTTTGTATTTTGTGAAATCAGTTGTTGCGTCATCCTTGTCAGTAGAAACCACTGAATAAGGAGCGCAGCCCGTTACAAACAACAACAGAGCAATAACAGGAATAAAACTTTTTGTTTTCATATCGTATTATTTTTTTTAATGTTAAATGTTTTCATGTAAAAATATATTTGTCTTGTCTTTGCAACAATCATCATCTTTTGAACCGTTGTGTTCGTGTGAATCTTCGTGACTATGCGGGATTGCTTCATCATGATGATGTTCGTCTATAGCCCCCAAATCATTCGAAAGTTGATCTTTATTATCAGCGTTAGTTTTTAAAATTACTTCACCTGCTGACAGTGAAGCAATGAGAACTACGATACTTAACAAAATAGTTTTTATAGTAAGTTGGTGTTTTGATTTACAGTCTTCGCAATCTTCTCTAAAATTTTGTGACTATCGCCAAACTTGCAAAGCGCATCGCAATGCTCACGCAAGTCGGAGAATAGTATGTACTGTATTTGAATGTTGGAGTTTTTAATAGAAGGGCGATTCAACTGCATCACCACTTCCTTTTCGCGACTGTCGGGCAGAATAATAAATAACGAAGTTTGATGATCGGTGAACGAAAAGGCCAGATCGCTCAGCCGAAGAATGCCCGAATAGATAGATGTGCTCTTCTCCACTTCAAAAGCGCAGATTGGTTTGTCGGTATTCTTCTCAAACCAGATGACGTCAATCAATTGAACCGTACCCAGCGTTTCCTTGTCTAAGGGCATTTGCGGAAACTGGTTGAGGCTGATGAACGAAAAATTGACTTCGCCATGACACTTACCGCGATCATTGACCGCAGCTATTGGATCGTATCCCAAGGCCTTTCCGATTTTCAGCAAATGATATTGCATTTCCGTATGCAAATCTTCCTCATGCTTTTCACTCAATACTTCCCTGTGACGTTTGTCATATTGTTTCAACAATTTGGCCTTCTCCTCTTCGGATATCATCTGTCCTTCTATGATGATGCTCCTATTTCCGATCTCAAAAAGCAAACCCGCCATCGCGCCCAGGTCATTGGACAATTGCGCCTTGTTGTCAGCATTTGTTTTCATAATCACCTCACGCATTTTCAAATACTCCTGCCAACTTCCAAGTTTTTTATTGTCGCGAAACAGATAGTTAAATCCATTTACAATGGCTGTATTGAAGGGAGGTAAAATAGTTGGATGTAAAAAATATAAGATGCTCGCCACGGCAGGCCCAAGCCCTTTTATTTTCAATTCATCCAGCTTGATGATTTCGCGAACAAGTTGCTCTTCTTTCGTGGCATAAAAACAGTTCTCCAGAAACTGACCAAAGGCTTTCTTGTTGGTTTGGTTTTCATAAATATCCGGAATACGCATTTTGGGCTTCCAGTAGAAAGGGTGCGCTGCGCCTTCAAACACTTGCTTTTGTTCGGTAATGGCTGTGAGCACAAATTCAAGGGATGAGCCTTTAAAATCGTTGCCGAATTTTTCACTCTTTATATCTTCTACTACCTGCAACACGCCCCGCCTGATGGCGCGAAAAGCTTTCAAACGTTCTTCGCCCCCAACAAACCACGTGTTATAGACTGAGGCGGGGTCGTCTTTGTATTGGCGAATAATGCTATCGAGAAGTTTTTGTGTTTCCATCAGGCAGGTTTGCTACACTACTTCGACTTCACGCGTGTCCAGATTTCTGCCTTCCGTGCCGTCACTATCTTTCTCAGCAAGGGTTACTAAATAGAAAAGTAAGATGCTGCCTTTTGTCATAGTCGAGATTCGTTGAAGACCATATTGCTATGCGATACGAAAAATGGTAGATGTTTCTATGGTAGTGTCTGCCAGTAACGTAGCCTCACAACTACCCACACACTCAAAAGGAATGAAATCAATGAATTGGTTCAAGTTTGTAAAATACTCGGTACCGTACTTTTGAGAACCCTTGTAGAAGACTTGGTTCACCACTAAGTATTTCCCAGAAAAATGCTGCCTCAATTGCGAAAGAATAGCGTTTAAATTTGGCAATATGTACCATATTATTTCCGCAAACATCACACAATCTACGCTCTTATATTGCGACAAGTCAGTTGTGATGTCTGCCACTTCGAAATGCAATTGCGGAAACAGTTTTGTTGCTTTGTTGATGGCCTCCTTGGAGATGTCTACGCTGATGGGAACAATACCCGTTTCTTTATGAATCCAGTCAGCGTAATAACCCAATCCGCATCCACACTCCAGCAGGCTTTTTATCTGAAACGATTTGATATGCTCGATGCCTGCCCTCCGCGAGTATTTGTTTGGCTGATTTGACTGCATCCAGGGATCCTCGAACTTGGAATACATTTCGTCAAATTTGCCGATAAACTTCCCGTCTTTGATCACATAGTCATGATATGATTCCATAGTATTACTATTTTATTGCTCACAATTTGTTAAGATACATGCGGTTAATAAAAGGTTTTTCTACCTTGAAATAAAAAAAGAAAACCAGTAATTGGTTGAGGGCACCAAAGGCAAGACCGTAAATAGAATTGTAGTATATGGCAATAGCGTAAACCTGCACTTGCCCAACCCCATACATAGGATTATTGAGAAACTTATACGGTCCCGCCTCCACAAAATCAGATATCTTTTTATCTAAGAACATATCCTTCCAATAGTAAATGGGTATGCCCACCAGCCAAGCTGACCATAGTTTTACAACAAACCCCGTCAAGAACAGAATGACCACAAGACTCATAACAATAAGTGGAGGGAAATCGCCCCAAAAGGCACTATGCTTTGAACTCTCGCTTATGAAACCAAGAGATACGCCATTGTGAAAAAACGCAAAGGCCAAAATACCCTCGTATTGCAAATAGGCTTGTTCTTCGCCCACGGCAGCAATCCATTTGAGCCTCAGTCCCTGCTGGGGTAAGACAAGAAAGATAAGACCTATGTAAAAAAGTGTGCTGATGGCAAAATAGAGAACGGCATAGTCAAGACGTGCAAACTTTGGAAGCAAAAAGATAGCCCAGGCAACCGAGCTTAACCAGAAAAAAGCTCTGAGAAGGGTTGTGTTTTCCGGAATCAATCCTGAAATAGATAACAGCGTATGAATAAATTTTTTAATGATTTTCATTTCTAAACGTTTAGCGTTAGCATAAATAAGATGATTTCATTATAGGTCTTTATTTAGATCACACTTCTTGTTAGGGAGCATTCACTCGCGTCCAGATTTCTGAATCGCCTATCCAACGAAAACCTTTATAGCCTGTTACCTTGAGGGTGTTCGCATCTTTCAATACGAGATAACCAGATGACTTGTGGCCATGCCGTGGCTCAAACACAGTGCCACTGTTCCATTCATTTTCCTTCTTATCATAAACGAAATCAGCGAGGATCACCGTGTTCAGTTGGGCGGATTGCTTTTCGTCCTTCACCCACACAATTTTCCCAACATACATGTCACGTTCGATGTAAATAAGCACGTGTGCATCACCCTTTTCGGTAAGCCAATGGCCAATGATTTCCTGAGCTTGCACGTGTGCCGATCCACTGAGACTCGTAACGCAGTAAAATAAAATTACTACGATCGATCTCATGGTCTGCGTGATGATGTGTGGGTTTGCACTATTTTCCAAGTCCCATTTTCTTTTTTAAGAATCGTAGTCGCAACACCTTTGCGCTCAATCACAGAGTTGTCTTTTTTCAGAACAATGGTGTACTTATAGGTCTCCACAGCAAATGCGTATGGCAGATCGACTGTGACATCAGCCTTATAGTCGCTGAACGTGAAAGATTTAAAATCAACGAGTTCAGGTCCGAGGTGATGAGCCAGGTAATTTTGGTACCTGCCTTCCACTTTTCCCGATTCAATTACAATTGATTTCGAGACAAAGAGTTTTCCGGTTCCGGTTGTATCCAGTTTTTCAATGGCCTTCTTGTATGCCTCCAGCGTAGAGATAACACTGGCTACATCGTCAGCATTGGGTTTTTGACCTTGAACCGAAAAGGCGACTGTTGCAAGAAAAATGATTAGGCTTAACGTTTTCATACAATTTTAGTTTATTGGTGATGTTTTAAGTTAGTCTATTGAATGGTTTCTTTCACTTTCCCGCACGAAAGCATTTCGTTGCCCAAATAGGGGTTGCGTATTTCTTTGGTATCGCTAAGCCAATACGCTCCGGCATTATTGTTTGCCATGGGGCATTGTATGTAGTAAACCATTTTACCTCCGGCACCCAATTCTTTCAAACTCTTGTATAGTGCATCGCTGAAAGAAGAAAATGCGTTACGCTGTAAGGCGAGATCATTTGAGCCCTCAATCCGTTCGAGATTATCATTGAGTATCTTCAAGTAACCCATCCAGTCCATGAGTGCTTCATCTTTTAGCAGGGTCAAGTCAACTTTCGATAGTGCGATCCGAATTTGCGGTACAGATTCCGCAGCCTTGGCAGCATCGGATACTACCAGTGCATCTTTTAGCTGTAGACTTGTCGCAAAGGCTTCACGGAGTTGTCCTTGAAATTCAGGCACAGCGCGGTGCGAGTGTGGTGTGTCTTTCTTTTTCTCACTATGCATGGGGGCACCTTGGCCCGAGCCGTGATCATGTTGTGCAAAGGCCGCCCCACTTGCCATTGCCAGGAAAAGCAACATTATTTCAGTTTTCATAGTTAAAATTTTGTTTTAAAGTGTTGTTAAACTATTTCAAAATTCAGCATCATGCCATCGTCTTCATGTTCTAAGTTATGGCAATGAAATACGAACAAGCCTTTCTTCTGCGGGAAGGTCATGATCACGCGCACCTTTTCGCCCGCCATCACCAGCACGGTGTCTTTCCAACCCTGCTCCGTAGCGATTAAAGCACCTCTGCCACCCGTGCGTGAGAGTACCTGGAACTGCACTGCGTGAATGTGCATGGGATGAATCTCATCGCCTGCGGAGTTATCGAATTCCCAAATTTCCGTATCGCCCGCCTTGACGGTTTCGTCCACACGGGCTATGTCATACACCTTATCATTGATGGTGTGCATACCGCTGCCCATACCGCCCATGTTCATGTTCCCATTTCCCTCCATCATACCCTTAATTTTCATCGTGCGGGTTTTCACGGCCGAAGAAGCGGATAAGGGCTGAATGGTTGACAACTGGCTTGGCTTATTGAATGAATCATTGACTTGTTGGTTAACAACAAACTTCATGATCTTGAATTCCTGTTTGCCTTGTGCGCCACCGTTAAATGGTTTGTTCACCAAATAGATTTCTGTGCCTATTGCGTAAGTTTTAAACGACACCAAAATATCGGCCCGCTCACCGGGGGCGAGCATCAAGGAGGTAACGCTAACGGGCTGCGCAAGCAGGCCGCCATCGGCACCAATCACATCAAAAGCCTGGTTGTCACTCAAAGCCAGATTATACATGCGGGCGGTAGAACCATTTAATACCCTGAGGCGATAGTAGCGTGTAGCCACATTGTGAAAAGGAGCGTTGCTTCCGTTTACCAGAATATACTCCCCTGTGTAACCTGTCATCACCTCGCCCATGGTGGGCGCGTAGTTCAGTTGAGAATTTTTGATCCGCTTGTCTTGAATTACCAGGAGAAGTTCCTGATCGCCCGAAGGTAAATTGAGTGCCTGCTCTTCTGCATCATTTACGATGAAGAACCCGGCCAGCCCCATGAACACCTGCTTGGCTGTAGCGCCATGCGGGTGCGGATGGTACCAGTAGGTGCCGGCACGTTGGTCAATGGGCAGGTTGAAGTTAAAATTCGCCCCACTGTTCACCAAATCTTTCGGGTGTCCGTCCATGTTGGCTGGCACTAATAGTCCATGCCAATGAATATTGGTTGCTTCCGATAGCTGGTTTTGGAAAGGTATGGAAACCGCAGCACCGGTGTTTACTTTGATAGTAGGGCCTAATATGCCGGTGGCGTATCCCAATACCGAAGTGCTTTGGGAATTAAGCAACGCAGCCGTATTGCTTTTGGCTGTCATTGAAAAACTACTGGTCATCACTCCGGGAAATGAGAGCGGTGCGGAGAACGCGCCTTCTATTACGGGCACAGCATCCGCTGCCATGCTCATATTCATGTTCATTTCATTCATGCAACTCTGCAAAGCTGCGGGCATTGCCAATATACTGGCCGCACCGGCCGATAATTTTACAAATTCTCTGCGTTTCATTTTTTAAAATAGTTTTTAGCGTTCTGTTCTGACTCGAAATACAAAATCGCTCCCTTTTTATTCGGATTAATGGTGATAAAGGCATTTGCTTTATCTACTGATGCCTGACTATACGGGTCTACCGCAAAACGAACTGATTCATCGGTGTTCAGATCATGAACACACTTTTCACAGCAACCATAGTACGTTTTGTTTATTACCGTTACGGGAATTTGATCAACGCCCATGTATGTGTTGTTGACCATGCACACCAACTTGTGGTCAATGGCGACTCCGGCTGCCGGCAGTGAGCTGTTAAATTTTTCTTGCGCGGCCAATTCTTCTCCCTCTTGATTATAAATGCGTGCAGCTATCCATAGCAATGTGCCTCCGACCATTACAATAGCAAATGCAGTAATTGCTATGTTGCTCCACTTCATTTTTCTCTTCCTGCCTGTGTGGGTAGGCTTGGTGGTCAGTATCTTTTTCATACTCATTACAGATGTTAGTGTAATTCAAATTGAAAAAAAAGAGATGTTTCAGTATTCTTACTCCATCTCTACCCTTCACCCGCTAGTGAATCATTTCTTTCACACTGCCGCATTTCAACATTTTATCTCCGAAGTAAGGATTTTTGATTGCCTTTTCGTTGGAGAGCCATGAGGCACCCGTATTGCCATTGGCCATCGGGCAATATTCCAGGTAAATCATGCCCATCGAAAGTTTTCCGCCTTTCACGAGCAT
>JAIENH010000393.1 GCA_019751475.1 Cyclobacteriaceae bacterium | reverse complement strand
AGTAAGGATTTGTTCATGACCGCAAGTTTAAAAAGTGTGATTCCCTTACAATTTAACTATTTTGCGTAAGTCCAGTTGAGTAATCAGGTTGGCTTTTTACTTTTGAGTGCACATAACTTCCGGCTTTAGCCGGAAGCTCCTATGATTAAACTATTCTTGGCTTTAGCCAAACCAAATCCATAGCTATTAATAATCTTTCGCACTCGTCAGCTTATTGTTATTTGGCTAAAGCCGTCTTTTGCTTTGTTCTTCGTTACCCACGACTGAAGTCGTGGGTTAAATAACTTTTACAGATAATCACAAAAATTTAGCCAGCGTATAATCTTTTACAAAACTGTCTAGCACTCTTTACTTTTGAGGATGATCTACAAATTCCTCGCATTAGTAATTATTGTATTGCTCAATATGGTGCGAGGCTATTATCAGTTGAAGTACTACCGGTCTCATTCCACGAAAGTGAGACAAGTAAAATCGGTGCGTGAGAATGTACTGGTGTGGTTCGTGACGGCTTCATACGTAGTACCTGGGCTGCTGTGGCTGTTTACTCCAATCATTGCATTCGAAGATTTTGAACTATCAGGTTATTGGCGATGGTCGGGATTTTTCATTTCGATGCTTTCAATGGCATTGTTTTATCGCGTGCATCGGATTTTGGGCGATAACTGGAGCCCCGTATTGGAGATTCGAAAAGACCACGAACTCATAATTACAGGGCCCTATCGCTGGGTGCGTCATCCCATGTATTCATCCATTTGGTTGGGTGTGCTGGGCATGAATTTACTCCTCTGCAATTTTGTGTTTCTGACTTTTACACTGGCATCTACTATTGTTTTATGTTTGGTGCGAATTCCGGACGAAGAGCAACTGATGGTCAGTCAATTTGGTGATGCCTACAGCAACTATGCTTCTGGTAAGAAACGCATTATTCCCTTTTTGATTTGAGGCCTTTATACAATTTGCGAGTGCCCTTCCCAATGAAATACCCGTATAGACCTTACTTTGAATTGATCACGCAGCATGCGGGCCCGTTCCATAGCAGGTTCTCCTTGCATAAAAACGGAGCAAGGTTTCTTCTCCAATAGAAGGGAGCGCTCTTCGTTCACTACCATCACCGCGATATAATTGTCCGGTTTGGGATTCTCTTCCAACACTACCCATTTCATATTCTTACTTAATTTTATTTAGCTCTAATCGATTCAAAAAATATTCCTGCAGACTCGGCAGACGCTCACATCAAACACCCACCCCGATGCCTGCCGGCTGCAGGAAATTTCTTAGTTACTTAGTTGCTGCCGGCTGGGTTGATTAGCATTGGTGCGTTGCCGTCCGTTACAATCACTTTGGCATTGGGCGATTTGGCCAGCTCACGAAATGCTTCGATGCTCTGCCACTCAATCACGTTTCGGCTCAAGCCTTCAGCAATGATTTTCTGTGCATCGCGCACACCTTGCGCTTCAATCATTTTGCGTTGGGCTTCACGCTTTTCGCGTTCCAGCAAAAACTCCATGCGTTGCGCATCCTGTTCGGCCTCCAGTTTTTCTTCCACGGCCCGGGCCAGTCCGGAAGGAAGTTGAATATTCTTGAGTAGCACAGCCTGAATCTCAAATCCGCGCGGGGCTACCAGGCCAGACATTTGTTCTTTGATTTCTTTCTCAATGGTAGCTCGTTGGGCCGAATGCATGTCTTTGGCAAAGAAGCGCGAGCACACATCGGCTGCAGCTGATCTAAATACACTCACAATGACAACATCTTCATAGTTAGTGCCAATATTTTCGATGATGCTGGGCGCTTTATCAGGTTGTATGCGATACAGTATGGAGATTACTCCAGCTACGTTCAATCCTTCTTTCGAAGGAAGGTTGGAACTTATCTCAACATTCTCCGTGCGGATAGGCATTTTAATAACACGTGCCACGAAAGGATTGAAGCCCACGGCCCCGGGTTGAATAATTTTTTGATCGAGCTTGCCAAGTTTTCTCTTTACGCCTACTTCGCCCTGGCGCACCACAGCGCAACTTGAAAAAATGATCAGGATAAGGATCCATGTGAAAAAGAATGATGACGTTTTCATATCGTTACTATTTATTGTTTAGAATTTAATTCGAATGGTTGGTTCCAATGTTTGTCGGTACTGATCTAATACGATATGAGGCATTGGATTATTACTCATATCAATGAATCGCAGCTTTTTCATACTCTTGATCTCTCCCGGCAACTCTTGCAGTTCGTTGCCATTGATGTACAAAGATTCCAGGGAGCGAAGCCGCGATATCTGTGGTACTAATTTGTTAAAGTGATCGCCTTCCAGATGGAGCTCTTTCAGTCGGGGTAATTTGCTGAGCACGTCCATATTCTTGGTAAGATTAAACCGACTGTCGTTATTGACATAAAGAATCTGTAAGTGCTGAAGACGCGCAAACTCCGATGGCAATAGTTCGATTTGATTGTCTGACAGTTCGAGGTATTCAAGATTTTTCAAGTTGCCGATAGAGGGGGGCAAGCTGAAAAGACTATCGCCACGAATATCAAGCACTTTCAGGTTGGGCAGTTGGCTTAGCACGGCCAGGTCCTTTTCTAAATCCGTACCCAGGTTGTAGTCAAGGTATAGATTGCGAAGTGTTCCTATTTTGGCAAAGCTTGGTGGCAGTTCATGGATGCGATTCCCCGAAAGGTCTAAGTAGAACAGATGATCAAGTTTGCCGATGTCCGGTGGCAATTGCCGTATAGCATTTCCACTGAGATCAAGGTATTTCAAGTTTCTGAAGCCCAGGATTTCAGTTGGAAACTCAACGAGGTTTTTTTCATGCAGTGTGAGCCACTCTACGCTGTCGGGTTGCCGCAACGCTTGCTGCAAATCTTTATAGTTTTTGGATCGCTGAGCAACCGAGACTAGACTCAATAGCATGAACACACACCCGATAACAAGGCCTAAGCCATTGACTTTTTTTATTGGTAGCATATAGGTTACCCTCTTCGCAAAGGATGGTTTAAATGATTGAAAGAATGAGATGAGAAAAGAGACAGAATGGCACGACAGTGCCACCAAGACTTAAATCAGAAATACGCTGTGCAGAAGGTGCAAGCGTTTGGTAACGGATTTTTTTGGTACAGAAGAAGAGTGCGCATGACTGTTAAAGGCGAAGCTCGGATGCTTGAGACGAACAGACGCGCTTATCAGTTTCCTTTCAACAGAACATTCACATGCGATTGTTTCACCTTCTGATTCTTCAACGGGTACTTCTTCACTGAAATAAGGCAAAGGCTGGGCAGACAGATTGGTCTGGCCCATGGAAAACCAACCGATGAGCAGCGTAGCAAGGATTCTCAGACAGGTTGATCGCATAAAAGTAAAACTATCTATTTAGGTAGTTTTACTTCTAAACGATACTACTGCCCGTTAGGTTTCTAGTTTTCTAAATATTTTTTCTGACTTAATCTGGCGATTACCTGATATGTCTTAGTAAGGAAGGGTTCACCGGGAAACAGTTTAAAACACCAAAAAAACGCTACATTCACACTCATGGAACTAAAAAACCGCTTTTTATCCCTGGATGTCTTCCGGGGTATGGACGTGGCTTTGATGATTGTCGTCAACTCTTTGCCAAGTTCCACTACGTATTCACCGTTGCTTCATGCCGAGTGGGACGGCTTCACACTTACCGACCTGGTGTTTCCTACTTTTTTGTTTGTAGTGGGCAACTCGATGAGTTTTACACAAGCTCGCTATGAGGCAAGTGGTGATTTCTGGAAGAAAGCGCTGAAGCGCACATTGATCATTTTCCTCCTGGGCTACCTCATGTACTGGTTTCCGTTTGTACGGCAAAATGAAGCAGGCGAGGTGTATTGGATGCCCTTCAGCGATACGCGTGTGTTTGGTGTGCTTCAGCGCATTGCGCTGTGCTACTTTTTTGCTTCCGTTATTTTACATTTTTTAAAGTTGAATGGTGCCCTATGGTTTAGCGTGATTGCGCTTATTGCTTATCGGTTTCTCCTGAGTGCATTTGGCGATCTTACCCTTCCGGGAAATGCCGTGCTTAAACTTGATCTTTGGTTATTGGGATCCTCGCATCTCTATACCGGTGACGGAATACCGTTTGATCCGGAAGGTTTGCTTAGCACACTTCCTGCCATTGTGAATGTAATTGCCGGCTATGCCACGGGCATGTATTTGCAACGCAATGGTCCTAACTATGAGACCATCGCCAAACTATTGATGGCTGGTGCTGTGTTGGTAGTAGCCGCTTTGTGGTGGGATCTGCTATTCCCTATCAATAAAAAACTTTGGACAAGCCCGTATGTATTGCTTACCGTAGGCATTGACCTGGCTGTGATCAGTGTTTTGGTTTTCATCATCGACATTGCGCAACGCAAACGATGGACGTACTTCTTTGAAGTATTTGGCCGCAACACACTTTTCATCTACCTGCTTTCCGAACTCTTTATCATTTCTTTTTACGCTATTCCGGTTGGCGATCAATCACTGTTTAGTTGGATTTACGAAACCCTGTATCGCCCTTGGGCAGGAGAATACAACGGCTCAGCTTTTTGCGCGCTATCGCTCATGCTGATATGCTGGAGCGTAGGCTACTGGATGGACAAAAAGAAAATCTATGTGAAGGTATAAGTTGAATTCTAGTCCAGCCCTTTTAAGAAGTCTTCAGGACTTACTTGAATCTCCCTTAGAATTTGACGAACCAAGGGCCTTCCTAAATCTCTGCCGGAATGATGAGGTAGAGTAGTATATCGACCATCTGGGTGTTTGTAAAAACAATGACTTCCTTTCTGCCGAACTATTACGAACCCTAGCTTTAATAAAAATTTCTCAAATCGTTTGGCATCAACAATGGGTAGTTTGCTCATGAGCAATCATCAAAGGAAAACTATACCTCAACCAATATTTGTTGCGTTCCCACGTATTTTGAGAAGTAGGTATTTAATTCTTTTTCAGGTAACTCTTCGATGCAAAGCAGTGCGACTTCCTCCAGGTTTTTTTGAAGCTCCTCAAGCGTAGCCCCCTGACTATGGGCACCCGGTAGATTTGGAATGTATCCCACATACAGCCCGGTTTCCTCGTCTTTCTCAATCTGTGCTGTGAATGAATATTTTCTTTCCATAGTTAAAGATAACAATTTGCCCTTAATGATAATTCTTCTCTCCGGCTTTGATCGCTACGCGTAGTATGTTTTCTGGTGGTGGGAGAGGACAGGAATATTGATCGTTGTAAGCGCAATACGGATTATAGGCCTTGTTAAAATCCAATTCGATGCTGGTGGCACCGGGTACTTTTTTTACATCGAGGTAGCGACCGGCCCCGTAGGTTTCGCGCGCACTCGTCTCATCCGCGAAAGCGAGAAACAGCGTGCCTCGAACAGGGCCCATGTCCATCACTTCAAGTATTAACAGTCGCTGCTCGGCACCTTCTATTTCAAATACAGCATGAGCAAACTCGAGGTAGCGATTCTCTTTTCCATCGCTGGTGCCCAGCAAAACAACTTTTTTGTTTTTGACCGGTTCCAGTTTTGCTTTTACGCGATAGCGACTGTCGATATCAAAATAGCTGAGTCCCTGGAAAGTGTCAAGGGAATCTTTAAAAGGTGACTCTTCGCTGGTTTTTAGAAAAGTATTTTTCTCTTCGCGTTCCGTTTTGATTGATGCGATATAGGCGGCTTCGTCTTCACCTGACCCGCTCAGGGAGTAGAGTAGTACGCTGATGATGAGCACAACCAGTGTTACCGGCAAAATATTTTTGATTTTCATTTTTTAACAGTGGCTAAAACAGCCCCTTTCTTTTTCAATTCCCATTCCCGAATGGCCTTCCTCCGCTTTTCATACATCTTGAAAAACTCTGGAATAGCATGATCGGCAAACGGACTGGCGGTATTCACTAGTATACTGATGCCTATTTTCTCTTTTCTCAAAAGCGCGACCTCGCTGCGGTAGTAATTCACGTAGCCGCCATGATAATGAAGCGTATCATCTTTAAAGCGCAACACCCGCCATCCCAATCCATAATAAGAACCGGTCGGGCGTTTCCAGGCGCGGTAGTGCCTGTTTTTCATAGGCGCTCTTACATACGGTCTGAAAATTTCTTCTTGAGAAGTAGTATCAGGCAAACGCATAGACACCAATGCCCGCATCAGCAGCGCCATGTCAGCAATGCTGGCATTCACGCCTCCGGCTGGGCCTACGTCATAGTAGGTCTCCGAGATGGCCATTGGCTTCCATCGCTTGATAAAGTTACGGTGTGGCAATGCCTTATTTTCGTTTCCAACCATAGCTTCAAAACTCATAGAAGCCTGATCCATGTGCAAGGGATTAAAAACATGTTGCTGCATTGCCTCTGAATAACTAAGCCCGGTAGCCGATTTTATAACATCACCGATGAGACTATAACCTACGTTCTGATAACTGTATATTTTTCCAGGCTTACCAAAAAGATCTAATTCACGAAGGTGGCTCACGAGCGTATCAAACGAAATGCCTTCATCGAGCCGGACGGTATAGGCATGATAGGGCAGACCGGTAGTGTGCGATAGTATATGTCGAAGTGTTAGGGCATCGGCATGCTCTTTTGATTTTAACTCGAATTGCGGAAGGAATTTCACCACCGAATCATCCCATTGGAAAACCCTTTTTTGTACTAATGCCCCGGTCAGGATGGACGCGAAGCACTTCGAGACGGAGCCAAGCCGAAATACGGTGTGAATGTCTACAGGCAAATCGTTTGCTGCATCACGCACGCCAAAGCCTTTGATGAAAAGGATAGACGTATCTTGTACGATAGCTACAGCCACACCGGGTGCTGCATTTTTTTCCATTGACTTTTGAATGTATTGCTCGTATTCATTCAGCAATTGTTGAAATTCAGGATTGTCCGTTTCAACAATAGGAAGTTTAAATTCAGATTTTGGCTTCTCAATTTTCGCGGAATCAATGGCAATAGGTACTGGCACGGGTTCCGGCTTTTTCTCTTCCATCCGCCAGGAAAAAAGAAGAAAAGCTGCAATGGCAACAAGCGCGATAATGAGAATGAATCGTACCATACAGAACTTAAATCAACCCCTCGTCTGCAAAACTGTAATACTTTTGACCGGCTACAATGAGATGGTCCAGCAACTGCAGGTCTAAAAATTTGGCAGCTTCTTTCAAGCGCTTCGTAAGATCGATATCACTTTGGCTTGCAGTGAGATTACCAGACGGATGGTTGTGCGCTACGATCACACCGCTGGCCAACTCCTCCAACGCCATCTTGAAAATAATTTTCGGATCAGCCACCGTGCCGCTCACACCTCCTTCGCTCACGCGCTTCTTTTTAATAACACGCTGAGCGCGATTCACCAACAACACCCAAAATTCTTCGTGAGGAAGATCCATCAAATCACCCGCGATCAACTCAAACGCATCTTTTGATGTGGTGATCTTAGGTCGCTCGTTCGTGTCAAGATCTTTGCGCCTCCGCCCCAGTTCCAGTGCTGCCACGATTGTTATGGCCTTCGCCTCCCCAATGCCTTTTACTTTCATCAATTCTTTAACGGACAACCGGGCCAGTTCGTGTAGATTATTGCCCACGTGTTGCAAAACTTTTTTTGAAACGTCTACTGCACTGAGATTGGCGGTGCCGGAGCCAATAAGGATGGCAATCAATTCTGCATCCGACAGGGCCGAGATACCTTTGAGCAAAAACTTTTCACGCGGCCGGTCTTCTGGCGACCAGCTTTTGATGTTGAGCGGCTTGGCTTCGTTGACCTTCACAGGGTGATGAACGGGTCGGGTTGCTTAGTGTATCAAAACGATGCCTCTAAAATTAGGAAAAAGCAGAGGAATACCCCTAAAATAAAAAACCCTCCTTCACCGGTTTTACCCGACAAAGAAGGGAAAAATAAAATTTCTTTCGGCTTACGCCAACGCGTTTACCTTCTTGGCTAATTGCGACTTTTGATTGGCCGCCTTCTTCCAATGGATAATGTTCTTTTTAGCAAGCTTATCGATCATGGCCGTCACTTCCTTCAACAAAGCTTGGGCTTCGTCTTTTTTAGTGGCAGTCATCAATTTCTTCACCTGGGTGCGGGTAGTCTTATGCTGGTAGCGGTTACGCACGCGTTTTGTTTCGTTTGCACGGATGCGTTTTTCGGCTGATTTATGGTTTGCCATAGTTGTTTTTCAAAAGGACTGCAAAAATAAGGGCCCCGGCTTGATTTGCAAGGGAATGACCACTCATTTCTTGACTAAAGTACCCTCAAAAAGCAGCCACGTGTTTGGGTCCAGCACCAGCTCAACCGGCTCAAAATCGGCTCTAATGCTGAGTTTGGCCCATTTTGAATCAACCTGCACCCGCTCCATCTGCCGTTTTCCGTCTTTTGCCACCAGGGCCACTTCCAGCGGAAAGTGGAAAAAAGTACCGCCTTGCCGCTGCTCAATGTCCATGACTACCTCTTTCCTGACTTTGTCGTAGCGCCAGGAACCCGACAAGATTGGGTGGCCCCCGGTATAGAGCCATTGGTCAAAAAACAAGGTGAGTTTGGTGCCATGCGCAGCCTCCATGATCCGCTGAAAGTCGCTTGTCATGGCATTGCTGTTTTTATAGGTAGCGTAGTATTCGCGCAAGCCCTTCCAAAAATTCTGGTCACCCATTTCATGACGAAGCATGTGCAACACCCAGCCCGCTTTTTGGTAAGTATTTGTGCTCAGTACTTTGCCAATGTCAGTAAGAGTGGTGTCGATAATCGGGGCCTGGTTCTTTTTATAGAAGGCAATTACCTCCTCGCGGTCTTTCTTTTCTTCCTGCACCAGTCGATCGTAGCCGTAGGCATATTCAAAATATAGGCTGGTGAGGTAAGTGGCAAAACCTTCGCTTAGCCAGACATGATGCCAGTCATTTTCCGTGGCCGAATTACCAAACCATTGGTGCGCTTCTTCGTGGGCGATTAGACCTTCGCGCTCGGCCTTTCCTGTCACGGAATTTTCGAAGTAGAAAATGGTGTTGGCATTTTCCAATCCGCCCCAGCGAGTTTTTGATTGCACGTTGGCGAGCTTTTTATACGAGTAAGGCCCGATGTGATGATGAAAGAAATCCAATACCTTAACGGCCACTGCGTAATCGTAAAATCCTTCCGCGCGATTTTGAGGATACACCCAACTCTCCACAGGAATGTCATCCACTTTACCAACATATTGCACGGCAAAGCGTGCTACACCCGCTACCATTGTTTTCACGGGAATGGGAACTTCCTCATGCCAATGAGTTAGTTTTCTTTTTTTGTCGATCAGGCTTTCTTCAATTTTTAATCCATTAGCTACCACCGAGTAGTGCAGTGGAGCAATCACCACAAAATCTACTGCTGACTTGTCACTCGGGTGATCGATGGTAGGAAGCCAATGCCGACCCCGGTCAGGCCAGTTGTCACCAAAAAAGCAACGATCACCAAATTTGTTTTTCCCGATGATGAGTCCGTCTTGCGGAATTCCGCTGTAGCGGATAGTGATTTTCTTTTCTTCCTGTGGTTGGGATGGTGCACGCAAACTTATGGCAATACGATTATTCGTGTGAAGAAATTTTGTTGGCTGGCCATCAATGAGTACTTCACTCACGGTCATGCCCTTGCCTTCGGCAATGACGGACGTAAGGTCTAAACTGAAATCGTTGATTGCTTTTTTGAATCGTACGGTAATGACGGCCTCACCAGCGATGCGGTCTGTCGAATCATTAACTTCCAGTTGAAAGCGATAGTGACGGATATCAATCGCTTCGTTGCGCGGATACGGGTCGGTGGCGAGTGCACGGATTGTGCACACTATCAATATAACTAACAGACTATTTCGCATGATTTGGTAAATTCGTTCACGCGAAAGATAACCCCATGCGCCTTACTCTGAAAATCATTTTATTCGGCAGTATCCTCGTATCATCCGGCTGGGGCTTTTTCGCGCACCAGCGCATCAATCGGCTGGCGGTATTCACCTTGCCACCGGAGATGATTGGCTTCTACAAGAAGAATATTCAGTACATCGCAGAGGCCTCCGTAAATCCTGACAGAAGACGCACGGCCGTGCCGGAGGAGGCACCCCGCCACTATATTGATATAGAAGAGTATGGCGACAGCGCTTTCACGAAGTTGCCGAAGTATTGGGCTCGTGCTGTGGAGAAATATCCGGAAGACACGCTTCAGGCGCATGGTATTGTGCCTTGGCATATTTACCGAATGTATAATCAGTTGAAGGATGCTTTTCTTCTAAGAGACCCGGAAAAGATTTTGCTTTACTCGGCCGAGTTAGGGCATTATGTAGCGGATGCCAATGTACCGCTACACACTACACGCAACTACAACGGTCAGCTTACTGACCAGGTGGGAATTCATGCCTTTTGGGAGTCGAGGTTGCCGGAGTTGTTTTTTGATCAATATGATTTTTATGTGGGGAAAGCTTCGTACGTACGAGATGTTCAGCTCCTGGCATGGCAAACCGTAGAGCGAGCGCACAGCATGGTAGACTCGGTACTGCGGGAAGAAAAGCTGCTTGCAAAGGCGCACGAGCAAACAAAATTCAATTATGAAACTAAGGGCAGGCAGACGGTGAAAGTGTATTCATTACCATTTTCACGCTTGTACCATCAAAAGCTCAATGGCATGGTAGAGCGACAAATGAGGCGAAGCATTAAGATGATAGGCGATCTTTGGTACAGTGCCTGGGTAGATGCGGGCCAGCCCGATTTGAAATTATTGATCAACTATAAGCCTTCGGACGAAGAGTTGAAGAGACGCGAAGAAGAGCTAAAATTGTGGAAAGAGAAAAACCTTAAAGCACGCGACCATGAAGGAATTGAAAATTAGAAGAGAAGTGGTATTTATTACCGCCATGGTCATGGCCTCTGCCTGACAGATTAAAACTTATAGTTATAGCCAAGACGTACTACTTGCGTTTCGTAGTAGTCGGTGCTAACGTAATTGAATCCCTGCCCAAGTATTTCTTTGCGGATAATGAGTGTGTTGAAAATGTCAGTGGCGTTGAAGTATAATTCTCCCTTACCATTTTGAATAGATTTTTTAATGTCTGTATCTGGGGGAAAATCCCTCGCCTTTAGGCGAAGACTTTAGTTTAATAATTTTGTATGAAGCGAACACTAGATGACTCAGCGATTTTCTCCCGAATGATTTCCGAGTCTATGTGCATTGCTTCAGTCGGCTTTAGCCGATACTAAACCCTTCGGCTTTTAGCCGAAGGTAGTTCAGTTCCCGTGTCAACGGAAAATCGTGAGGCAATTTTTCCTTGCGGGATGATATCAGGAGCCAGGTAGATGGCCGTCACTTGCACGTCAACTGCTTTTGACAGGTGAAAGAGATTGTTAAATTTAATGTTACCGGAAAATAATTCCTGCTGCTCAGCTGAGAATGTATTGGGTGAAGGGTACAAATTCAAAACAGAAAAAGCATTGATCTGATTGCGATACGCATTTACGTTCAGGTTGAATGAGTAGGTTGATGAAACTTCCTGATTGAGCACCAGCTCCACACCTGAATTGTAACTTTTACCTGCATTTTGAAAAATGGCGTAGATCAACGTGCTGCCCGGTACGATGCTTGAAATGCGCGTGATGGTGCCTTCTGCAAAGCGATGATACACCGCTGAGTACAAATAGCCAGTGACCCAACTTTTTTTATGACCCAACTCAATCGAGTTGGTGAACTGCGGACGAAGAGCAGGGTTGCCCACTTTGATGATTTCTGCATCATCGTACTTAGGAAAAATGCGAATATCCACTTCGTTGGGCCGGTCAACTCTTCGGTTGAAAAATAATGACAGCTTGTTCTCATCATTGAACTTGTAGGCCAGTCGCACGTTGGGAAAGGGCTGTGTATAATCGTAACCATCACTTTTGTATACAGGATGGTTGGGTCCCACTTCATAATCTACCCGAACATACTCCATACGCAGACCAAATTCGGCTTCGATCCTTTTGCTTTCATACACATAGTTGCCATACGCTGCCGGAATCAACTCTTTGTAGGTGGCCGCGCCTCCCGCGTTTACGTCCAGTGGAGAATTGAGTCCGGGAATAAACAACATGTTGGTGGGGATATCGCGCTTGCGCAATTTGATGCCCGTCTCCAGTCGGCCGTAACGTAAGGGCCGGATATAATCAACATTCAAATCATACACCGACTCATCAGAAATCAATTTGAAGGCATCGAAGCCAGTGAACGTGGGGAGAATGTTGGTAAAATTGTAGCGCTCATCCTCGCGGTGAAACGTATAGTTGAATCCTACATTCAGTAATCGCCCGGCTTCTTTGAATTTATGTTGATAAGCAGCTGTGGCCATCACGGTAGTTTTCACTTCGTCTTCCAGAAATTGCCAAAGCCGGAGTTGTTGCGATAAATCGCTGTTGTAAAATGGTTCGTCACCGTTGTCAATAATATTCTCGCTTCCAAAAAGACCCGATATGGTTAAGGTGTTGGATGCATCCAAAGCCCAGTCAACACCCGCTTTGAGGGTAGTGAAGCCCGTGTTTCTATTTCGTTTGGTTTGCTGGTTAATGACGGTGCCATCATCGTAAGTGCGTGTCACAAATTCATTTTTGTTAAGCGTCTCGGTGTAGAGGTAGTCTCCCTGGAAAAAAGCATTTACTTTATTTTTTCGATAGTTAAGCGCCAAGGAAGGATTAATCTTAGGTGTGATTTGATATTGCGGCCGGATGCCCGGCAGATTTTCCTTTCGTAGCCATAAGGCGCCAGCACCAATACCGAAGCCAGCTTTACCGTTGAAGCCTTCTTGTTTGTTCTTCTTG
>JAIENH010000078.1 GCA_019751475.1 Cyclobacteriaceae bacterium | reverse complement strand
GCGAACGCGAAGAGTGCGAAGCCAGGAAGAAGCGCGAGTTGACCCGCCAACAAGAAAAGGAAAAGCGAGCACAACATTATTTCAAAGCCGTAAAACCTTCGGTGCCCTCCAAGCCGGCACGCATCGTTCAGGAAGAAACGGAAGAAATGCCTGCCGTCAAGCGGGAGATGCCGAAGACATGGTGGGGTCGCTTCATGCGGTGGTTAAACACCTGAGCACCCAACTCGCTTACGACACAAGCTCTACGCTTCGCTTAATAAAATTGGTCAGGTCAGCGCCTGTGAGCATGCCTTGTGAAAGCAACGCCAGATCATACGTCTGTTTTGCCAGTTGCGTCTGTTGCTCTTCACCGGCAGCCTGCAACACTTTTTGCACCAGTTTGTGATTGCTATTGATCGACACCGTGTATTGGTCAGGCATAGCGCCCATAAATCCGTACATGCCTCCACCACCGCCTGTGCGCGCCATGTCTTTCATCCTGCGTGCCCATTCACTCATCGTCACGGTTACAGGCAAGTGATCGGGTGCCAGCGAGTCGATGTTTACCGTCATGCTGGTGTTGTTGATGGCCTTTTCGAAAATGGCTTTTAGTTTGTCCTGATCTTCTTTGCTCAGTACGCTCTCTACTTTTTCATCTTTGACAATCAGCTTGTCGATGGTGTCGCTGTCTACACGTCTGAACTGTGCCTTCTCCAGTTTCTGCTCCAGGGTATTGATGAAGTGACTATCGAGCACGCCATCCAGCACCACTACATCGTACGCTTTCAGATTGGCTGTCTCGATAAAGCTGTGCTGCTTGCCGGTATCGGACGAATAGAGATAAATGACATTCTTGTCTTTATCCGTCTGCATGTCTTTGATATATTCGCGATACTCTTCGAGCGTGTAGTATTTTTTGAGCGTGTTCTTGAGTAACGCAAAATCTTTGGCGCGATCGTAAAACTTTTCATCGCTGATCATGCCATACTTTACGAAAATATTGATGTCGTCCCATTTCTTTTCGAAATCGGGGCGGTCTTTCTTAAACATATCGTGTAGTTTGTCGGCCACTTTCTTAGTGATATGTTGGCTGATCTTCTTCACATTGCTGTCGCTTTGCAAATAGCTGCGCGATACGTTTAGCGGAATATCCGGTGAGTCGATCACACCGTGCAGCAACATGAGGAAGTCAGGCACTACGTCTTTTACCTCATCGGTGATAAACACCTGGCGGCTGTACAATTGAATCTTATTGCGATTCAGTTCGAAGTCGTTCTTCACCTTCGGGAAGTAAAGAATTCCCGTAAGGTTAAATGGATAATCTACGTTGAGGTGTATCCAGAAGAGCGGATCTTCCGCAAAGGGATATAGTTCTTTATAGAATTTGAGATAGTCTTCGTCTTTCAGGTCGTTTGGAGACTTGGCCCAGAGCGGTGACGGATTATTAATGATCCGGTCTTTGGTGATGGTCTTATACTTCGGCTTATTGCCTGCCTGCGCTGCCGCTTCGGCAGGCAGGTCTTTGTCTACACCATCTTCTACGCTTTCTTCTTTCGTGCCAAACTTAATTTCTACCGGTAAGAACTTGCAGTATTTTTCCAGTATGCCCTTCAGGCGCCACTCATCCAGAAACTCTTCAGAGTCTTTATTGATGTGCAGCACTACATCGGTACCACGCTCAGCTTTTGTTTCAGGATGCAGTTCGAATTCAGTAGAGCCATCGCATTCCCAACGAGCGCCCTCGCTTTCGGTTGCCTTGTACGACCGTGAAGTGACCACCACGCGATCGGCCACCATGAAGGCAGAGTAAAATCCTAAACCGAATTTTCCGATGATATCTTTTGCATCAGCTTTGTCTTTGAATTTTTCTACGAATTCCGTTGCTCCCGAGAAGGCAATCTGATTAATGTATTTTTTGATTTCATCGGCCGTCATGCCGAGGCCGCGGTCGCTTACGGTTATGGTCTTTTTCTTTTTATCAAAACTCACCTCGATCATCAAGTTGCCGAGCTCGCCATTAAACTCACCCATGGACGAAAGCTTCTTCAGCTTTTGGGTCGCATCGACTGCATTGCTCACCAGCTCACGGAGAAATATCTCGTGGTCTGAATAGAGGAACTTCTTGATGATGGGGAATATGTTCTCGGTATTGATGGAGATCGTACCTTTTTCCATTGTTTCTGCCATAGTGAGCGCTTTTTAAGGATAATAAATGTTGGAGGCCTGCTTTCAAGGATCATTCCAAAATGCCGGAAATGTCAGGATGGCAGACAAGGTAGGCTAAAAAATTACGCAGCGGGCGTAGGGGTAGGGCGAAGGAAGATTGTCATAACCCCGAAGGCCCAAAAACGTAAATTGCACTGACATTTAACAAAAGCAGTGGATTTACTCGAGCAACAGGTGATAACCTCGCTCCGCGAGGGCCAGGACACTGCTTTTGAAATGCTATTTAAGACCTACTACGAGCCCCTTTGCAACTATGCCTACTCCTTTCTCAATGATCGGGAGGAGGCAGAGGAGGTAGTGCAGTCGGCTTTTATCACCGTGTGGGACAAGCGCCAGTCGCTCGAAATACAGACCTCGGTGAAATCGTACCTCTATCGTATGGTACGCAATGGCTGTCTCAATGTGATCAAGCACGTAAAAGTGAAAGCCGCCCATCTGCGTCATGAAATGGCAGGCGGTGAGCCATCCTATGAAGGAGCCTCGCAGGGAGTGATCTCATCTGAACTGGAGCAAAAAATTTACGAGGCCATGAAGGCCCTGCCGGAGCAATGCCGGTTGGTGTTTCAATTAAGCCGCTTTGAAGAATTGAAATACCAAGAGATAGCTGATCAACTCAACATATCAGTGAAGACCGTAGAAAATCAAATGGGCAAGGCCTTGAAGATTATGCGCACGCAATTGAAAGATTACCTGCCGTTGTTTTTAATTTTTATGAAAGACTGGATCGCCTGACTGTGGAGTACGAGATAAACGATATTGATGATCTGATTGGCAAGGTGCTCTCTGGTGAAAGCACCCCGGACGAACGCGCGCGCTTGGATGCGTGGCTCGCTGTTTCTGATGAAAACCGAAAGTACTTCGACCAGGTAAAACTTGTATTTGAAAAGGCCGCGTCTGCCCAAGTGCAAATGAAATTTGATACCGATGCGGCTTGGGAAAAAGTAAAATCCCGGTTGAGAACACAACCAGTTGGAAAGTCCGTCCGCCTCGGATTTGAATGGTGGCCGGCCTTGCGCATCGCAGCAGGAGTGATCATGGTGCTTACCTCGGCTGTATTGATGTATCGCTGGTACAATCAGCCGGTGCAGACATTTGCTTTTTCATCCAGCGCGATAACAGCACAAGATACCTTGCCCGATGGCAGTACCGCTTTCCTCAACAAAAATTCTTCCCTTCAATATGAATTTAATCCGCGCAAGAAAACGCGCAGCGTAAAACTAAAAGGCGAAGGCTTCTTTGACGTGAAACACAACGATGACCAGCCATTTGTGATTGAAACAGAAGAAGTACTAGTGCGTGACATCGGCACCACGTTCAACGTAAAGGCCTGGCCTGGCAACGATACGGTAGAGGTAGTGGTGAAGACGGGCGTTGTGCAATTTTATACTTTACAGAATGCGGGCATCAACCTGAAGGCTGGTGAGACAGGTATATACAGCAAGCGCTTGCGCGAATTTTCTAAACTCACGAAAGCAGACACAAATACTCTGGCGTACAAAACCGGCATTCTTAGCTTCAACAATACGGACCTAAAATCGGTGATTGAAAAAATAAATGAAGTGTACGATGCGTACATACGTTTAGAAAACCCGGCACTCCATGCCTGCCGGCTTACGGTCACATTCCGCGATGATACAGTAGACACCATGGTGGAGATCATTGCTGAAACGTTTGGCCTCACCATTACGCGAAAGGAAAATGAAATTCTGTTGAGCGGCACGGGCTGCAATTGACAACGTCATGAAAATCTTACCGCTATTTTTAGTTTGTTTGCTAAGCGTGTGCCCCGGTCAGGCGCAAGTCAAGACCTCCATTCTCGACAGAAAAATTTCGCTGGAGGCCAAAGACGAAACTATCTCTATCGTGCTCGGCCGCCTGGCGCGTGAAGGCAAGTTTTCTTTTTCCTACAATGCTGCCATCATCGGTGATCAAACGGTATCAGTCTCAGCTGTGAACAAAACGGTACGCGAAATTCTCAACGAGCTGTTTAAAGGCTCCATGAATTACAAGGAGAAAAGCGAACATCTCATTCTCACCAAAGTGCCTGTGAGAAAAGCATCTGCGGCTACCACATCGTTTATCATCAGCGGCTATGTTGAAGATGCTGTTACCAAGGCCCGGCTGACGGATGCCAGCGTGTATAGCAAGAAGTCCGTCAGCTCTGTTATTACGGATGAGTATGGTTTTTTCCGGATGCGATTGGATGTAAGAGATTCTGTCATTGCGTTGGCCGTAAGCAAGCGCGACTACCGCGATACCGTTGTGACGTTTACTACGGCAGGCTTGCAGTACCTTGTCATTCCGATTTATCCCATCGTCCCTGATTCCACCATCGCAAAGCAAGAATCACAGGCAGACAGTACGCATCACCAGGATGAGCTGAATTTGCCTTACGATGACGAACCCAACGTGCGCAACATTCGCGACACGCTGTACCGCGATGTTCAAATTTCTTTTCTGCCATTCTTAGGTTCTAACGGTCGCCTTAGCGGCAACGTGATTAATAATTATTCCATCAACGTACTCGGTGGCTACTCCCTGGGCACACGCCAGATCGAACTTGGCTTTTTCTTCAACATGGATCGGGGCGATGTCAGTTGGCTGCAAGTAGCGGGCTTCGGCAACCTCACGGGTGGAAACATGTACGGTGTGCAGGCCTCCGGCTTCTTTAACGTAAATGGTGGAGAAACCAAAGCGGTGCAGGCCACGGGCTTTGGTAACGTAAACTTTAAAGACTTTCAAGGGGTGCAAGTAGCGGGCTTTGGTAATGTGAATCTCACCTCTGCCAGCGGTGTGCGTGTGGCAGGTTTTGCCAACTATGCCAACGGACGATCAGAAGGTGTACAAATAGCAGGCTTTGCGAATGTGCAGCTAAAAAACTTCCGAGGTCCGCAGATAGCAGGCTTTGCCAACATTGCCACCGATCGGATTGCCGGCAGTCAGATAGCGGGATTTTTCAACTACGGTCGCAATGTGCGCGGTACACAGATTGGGTTTATCAATTATGCTGATACGTTGCGGGGAGCGCCCATCGGTTTTTTAAGTTTTGTACGAAGCGGCTACCACAAACTTGAAATTTCAGCAGACGAAGTGTTTTACACCAACGTGGCGTTTCGCACGGGTGCGCGAAAATTTTATAACATCGTGATGGCCGGCATCAAGCCTGAAAGTACGACTGGCCTAAATGAAAGTGTGTGGACGTTTGGTTATGGACTGGGCTCTGCGCGGAGGATCACCCGCTGGCTGCACCTCAACATCGATCTTACTTCGCAACACGTAAACAAAGGGAGCTTCACGAATGCGCTAAGCCTGCTCAACAAAGCACACATCGGTCTTGACTTCCGATTGGCCCGCAGATTTTCAATTTACGGAGGTGCCACCTTTAACGGCTACCTTACAAGTCAATCGTTCACCGACTACCCGGTACTGTTCACAGACTTTACTCCTTCCATCGTGAGCAGCCAGGCGGTGGGCAACAACAACAATCTTCAAACGTGGTGGGGATGGAAAGTGGGTCTTCGCTTTCTGTAACAACCAAGTCATTTGATCGACTGCGATTAAGGGCATTTACTTCAACGCGAACATTCATTTAAGGCATCTCTAAAAACCCTTGCAGTCATACCGGACTTGTTCCGGTATCCGCTTGTGCAATGGTGAAATCAAGATTCCGGCCAGCCTTTGCCGAAGCGGCTACGCGCAGGCAGGCTCAAAGGCCGGAATGACGTTTCACTATTTATGAGGTTTTTAGAGATGCCATTGAGCGAGACCAAATGTGATTCCTAATCACAACTCGTGTGGTCTGTGAGGACACAGACCATGGTAAAACATTCATTTAATTTTTTCTTCGATAGGGGTTATGTGATTCGCAATTGTCATTACAGTGAAATTAAAAATTGTTATGACAACACTCCGAACTCTAAGCGTGCTCATTTTGATAGCAACTGTGTCCGCACTGAAGGGACAACCCCTGACACAAACTATTCGCGGAAGCGTGATTGACAAAATCTCTAAGACGGCCTTGCCCGGGGCCACGGTAATCATTGTCGGGTCTGATCCACTCATTGTGGGCACTACCGATCCGGATGGAAATTTTAAACTCACGAAAGTGCCAGTGGGTAATCACACGGTGAAGATTTCTTTTATCGGATACAAAGATCAAATCATTCCGAATACGATTGTTAATTCCGGAAAGGAAGTAGTGCTTACAGTGCCCATTGAAGAAGACATTCAAAAGATGGAAGAAGTCATCGTGCTGGCGGAAAAGAATATTGAGAAAGACAAACCGCTGAACGACATGGCCGTGGTGAGTGCGCGCACCTTTTCAGTGGAAGAGACCCGCAAATTTGCAGCCGCGGTGAATGATCCAGCCCGCATGGTAACTTCGTATGCCGGTGTAGTGTCTACCAACGATGGCAACAACGCGATCTCCATTCGAGGCAACTCACCGTATGGATTGCAGTGGCGCATGGAAGGGGTGGATATTCCCAACCCCAATCACTTTGCCAACGTAGGCACATCCGGTGGAGGCATATCCATCCTCAGCTCGCAACTGCTTACCAACTCTGATTTTCTTACGGGTGCCTTTCCGGCAGAGTATGGTAACGCACTGGCAGGCGTATTTGATTTGAACCTGCGAAAGGGAAACAACGAAAAGCGTGAGTACACGGTGCAAGCCGGATTTCTCGGAACGGACATTGCGGCCGAAGGACCTTTCTCAAAAAAGTATCGTGGCTCGTATTTGATCAACTATCGCTACTCTACACTCAGCGTGTTGTCAGGCCTGAGTGTAAACATCGGTGATGCGGTGACAAACTTTCAGGACTTGTCTTACAACATCTACCTGCCCACAAATCGCTTTGGTAATTTTTCACTCTTTGGATTTGGCGGCTTGAGCGATCAAAATCAAGATGCAAAGAAAGACTCCACCAGGTGGCAGGAAGAATACAACCGGTACAATGCCCGCTACTTTTCAAATACCGGTGCAGCCGGACTAAAACATGCTATCACCCTCAGCCCCAATACGTATTGGCAATCAGCAGTCGTAGTATCAGGCAATGACAACGGCTACCAGGATGCACGGCTGGATGAAAACTATCAGCCCCAATTCAACTACAAGCGAAACTACGTGAACAAAAAACTTACGGTCAGCTCGATTGTAAATCATAAGATAAATGCCCGGCACAGCTTGCGATCAGGCGCTTACTTTAATAACTACTACTTCACCTTGCGCGAGCGCTTTATAGAAAGAGAGACGGGTGCACTAAAAGTTCCGCTGGATGCCAGCGGCCAGGTGAGCACGTGGCAGGTTTTCTCTCAATGGAATTTCCGCGCGAGCGATCGACTGACCATCAACTCCGGAGTGCATTTACTGCAACTAACCAGCAATCGCACTACCTCCGTTGAGCCACGTGCATCAGTGAAATACAGTCTTACCGACAAGCAATCACTGAGCGTTGGTTATGGACTTCACAGCCAGATGCAGCCGGTGGGTGTGTATGAAGCGCAAGTGACACAACCCGATGGCACCACGCTAAAGCCAAACCAGGGACTCGGCTTCAACAAGGCAAATCATTTTGTGTTGGGCTATGATCGCTCGCTGAGCAGCCATATGCGCATAAAGGCGGAGACCTATTATCAACAGTTGTTCAACGTGGCGGTGAAGAATGATCCTGCCAGCCCGGTATCAACATTGGTGAACGAAGAAGGCTACCTCACCGACCCCATGGTGAATAAAGGTGTTGGTCGAAATTATGGAGTGGAGTTGACGCTGGAACATTTCTTTCATAACAACCTGTATTTTCTATTTTCTTCTTCCGCGTTTCAATCTGAATACAAAGCGCTGGATAATGTGTGGCGCAACTCGCGATTCAATGCCGGCCGTGCGTTTAGCTTTACCGGAGGCAAGGAGTTTGAGTGGTCGAAGAACAGAGTATTCGGTGTGAATATTCGTACAGTCTATTCAGGAGGCTTTTGGACTACGCCCATTGATGTTGAAAAATCCATGGCTGCTGGCCAGACCAAGTTCATCGAGGCAGAGGCCTTTACTCGCCAGTTGCCCGATTATTTCCGCACCGACTTCCGCATCAGCCTGAAGCGCAATCGCCCGAAATCCACCACTACGTTGGCGCTGGATTTTCAAAACGTAACCAACCACAAAAACCTTGGAGGCAGTTACTTTGATGTACAGAGCGGGAAGGTGCGTGAGTGGTACCAGTTACCGATCTTGCCGGTGTTGAGTTACCGGGTGGAATTTTAGAGATGCCTTTAGGTTTGTCTCCTGTGATTGATCAGGTCGAATCACAGGAGACAATTTTTTTATGTAGACCGACCTTTTAAAACCGTTTGAATCTCTTGTATCTTTCAGAGATGAAGAGGTCGCAGTTTTTTCTCTTGCTTACTGTCATCGTTCTTATTTCCTGTAAAGAAGAAAAAAGAATAATGACGGTGACCGGATGGCAAGGTGCCTCACAGGCGGGCATCACCTTGCCACACGAGCATGTATTGGTTGATTTCATTGGTGCTGACTCCATCAGTCCAGGCCGCTATCGTGCTGACAGCGCTTTTCAAAAAGCCTTGCCGTATTTGTTAGAATTGAAAAAAGCAGGATGCCAAACGTTGATGGAGTGCACACCTGCTTACCTGGGCCGAGATGCAGCACTCCTGGCTCGCCTTTCACACGCCAGCGGACTAAACCTGGTGACGAACACGGGCTACTATGGCGCAGCGCAACAAAAATTTTTACCAAAGCATGTCTTTACAGAAACGGCTGAGCAACTGGCCGACCGGTGGACGCGTGAATTTGAAAACGGCATTGACGATACAGGTATAAAGCCCGGCTTTATGAAACTCGGTGCCGACACAGGTCCGCTCACGGATGCTCAGAAAAAGATTATGAAGGCCGGTGCCCTTACGCATCTTCGCACAGGGCTCACCATTGCCGTTCACACGGGCGATGGCAACGCTGCGCGCGAAGAACTGGAGATATTCGCTTCTCACGGAGTGTTGCCCAGCGCCTTTGTGTGGGTGCATGCGCAAAATGAAAGTAATCCAGAGGTGCACAAAGAACTGGCAGAGAAAGGGGTGTGGGTGGAATTTGATGATGTGCACCCGGAAAGTATTGAGCAGCACGTGGGCTTTTTAAAATTTATGAAAGAGCATAAACTGTTGCACCGCACATTGCTTTCGCACGATGCGGGCTGGTATCACGTGGGTGAGCCGGGAGGAGGCGACTACCGTGGTTACATCACGCTCTTTCAAGAGCTGTTGCCACGTTTGCGTCAGGAGGGATTCTCGGAAGAAGAAATTGACCAGGTACTTCACAAAAATCCAGCAGAGGCTTTTGCTGTGCATATTCGGAAAAAGTAATGCACGTATTCCGCTGTAGCGGAATAGCTAAAAAAGCAGACCGCAAGCTATTTTTTCGATGTGCTTTTGAAACCAAAATTTATTCAGCAGCTTTCGGTTTTAATTTTTATTCATGCTCCTAGCCTTCGACATCGGTAACAGCGACATCACCATGGGTTTGTGGAGAGAAGGCACGTGGCAGGTGTGGCGCATTCCTTCCCGTACCGATCAGCCCGAGCTTTTCTACGGCATCAAAGTGCGCGATTATTTTTTAGAGTCTGCCCTCGCCACGGATACGGTAGAGACTATTGTGGTGAGCAGTGTGGTGCCTGGCCTGACGGACAAATTGAAGAACGTAGTACGCTCGTTGTTTAAACGCGAACCGATTATTCTCGGCCCAGGCGTGTACGAGAAACTTCCCATCGAGGTATTGAATCCATACGAGATTGGCTCCGATTTAGTGGCTAACGCTACAGCCGCCTATTTCAAATTCAAACAAACATGCATTGTGGTGGACTTTGGTACAGCCCTCACGTTTACTACTGTGTCGGGTACGGGGAAAATCATTGGCGTTTCCATCGTGCCGGGGCTACGCACGGCCCTTCGTGCACTCTCTCAAAATACGGCCAAGTTATTTGACGTGCCGTTGGAGATGCCCAAGTCATCTCTCGGCATCAACACAGTGACGGCTATTCAATCCGGCATTGTGATCGGATATGAAGGATTGGTGAAGCACATGGTGCAAACCATCCGTCACGAATTACAAACAGAAAGTCCCGCAATTGCTACAGGAGGTCTTTCGTTTGTCATCACATCATTGAAGCCGTTCTTTCAAGTGGTTGATCCTCAACTTACGTTGGATGGCCTTCGTATCATTGGTGAGTTGATGAAGAACGGTCAGCGTTCGTAATCTGAGAAAATAGAAGGTCGCCCCGCTACCGAGACGACCTTCTTATTGATCGAACGATTTTAAATTTTTACCACTTCATAAGCGGGAAGAAGTATTCCCATGCAGGGTTTAGTTGCTTGGGGTTGATTGACCCGCTGGCTTTCTCGCCTTTTTTAAACTCTTCTTCGGTTAAGACTTTGATAGGTTCAAAAATCTTATCAGCCGCGATGGTTGAGTTTATTTTTTTCAGTTTTTCATTCTTGAGTTGCTCAAACTTGACGGTGGCTTTCTTCAGTTCATCGTCAAGGCTGCCCACCCGGTCAACCTGTGCCGCACCCGGCCGGCCTGGATAGCCCGTCACCTGGCCGTAGAGTTCGGAGATTTGCTCGGCTAATTTTTCTTCGGTGTTGATGTAAAAATCACCTCCACGGAAAACAAGTGAAGCATTTTGGTCTTCTACTTCTTTGATAAACGGATTCACCACCTTGCCAAACTTGGGATTCTTTTGCACTACGGCTTTCGCTTGTTGCGCCATGCCGTCTTGTGCTGCATAGATGTAGGCCAGGTGTTCCGACTGTTTGTACAATCGCATCGTGGTCTCTTGCTGTACTTTGCGGTCTTCGGCTGTGTATGGAGAGTTGTCAGGGTACTTCAGCGTGAAGCTGGTGAGAAACTCTTCTTTGCCTTTGATCACTTTTACCTTGTAAGTACCTGCGGGCAGGTTGGGGCCAAAGAGAGAACCAAACAACGCCTGTGGATTTTCAGAAGGTGCTGCTTTCGGCTTCTCCATAGTGGCTGTCATCTCCACCACGTTGATGCCAGCGCTTTTTCCGGCAGGCAGTTCTTTTATCAGTTGACCATTTTGGTCATACACTTCAATGGCCATCTTGCCAAACGTGTGTCGCTTGTTCATGAAGTAAACAATTTTGGCCACACTGTTGGGATTTTCTCCGCTGTAGTTGCCGTCACCACCAAACCAGTTGCCACCCGCTCCCGGGTCATTAAGCACGGTAGGTTTTGTTTCAAAGAAGTGAATCGACTTGGCCATCACCTCTGGTGTAAGTTGGCGAAGAGGAGAGATGTCGTCTATGATCATCAGCGCACGACCATGAGTAGCCAGTATTACGGCATCTTCTTTCGGATGAACGACAATGTCGTGCACCGCAACTTTGGGCACATTATTTTCAAAACGCGACCACTTCTTGCCGCCGTCTACGGAGATGTACAATCCAAATTCGGTACCGGCATACAGCAAGTTTGGATTCACCCGGTCTTCGCGAATTACCCACACGTATCCATCCAGGTCAGGCGTCACGATGGATGTAAATGTTTTTCCAAGGTCGGTGGTCTTGTAGATGTAGGGCTTCATATCACCGTTGCGGTGATTATCAAACGAAACGTAGGCCGTGGCGCGATCGAAGTGCCCTGGTTCGATCGAAGAGCACCAGTTGCCAGCTGGCAGGCCAATCATGTTTTTAGTTACGTTGGTCCAGGTGCCGCCCTGGTTTTCTGTCACCTGCAAGTATCCATCATCCGTACCGGCCCATACCAGTCGTTCGTCTTTGGGAGATTCCGCGATGTAATAAATGGTAGCATTGTTTTCCGCAGATGAATTATCAATGGAGAGTCCACCGGTGAGGCTTTGCCGCTGGCGCTTGGGGTCGTTGGTGGTCAGATCGGTTGAGATTTTTTTCCAGGTATCACCCTTGTCTTCCGACATGTAAAGAAATTGCGCCCCAGCGTAAATGCGATCAGGCTTGTTAGGGCTCTGTACGATTGGCGTATTCCAATTGAAACGAAGCTTCGGTCCGCCTTTTTCAGGATAGGGTTTGATGTCTTTAGCCTGGCCTGTCTTTTTATTGTACCGGGCCATGTGGCCGCCCTGGTATTCGGCATACACAATGTTGTGATCGTTGGGATGCGGAAATGACCAGAAGCCATCGCCACCATATGATACATCCCAGTCTTTGTTGGTGATGCCACCGGGTTTTTGCGAAGGACCGTACCAGGTGCCATTGTCTTGAAGACCACCGTACAGATTGTAAGGTGTTTCATTATCAACAGCTACGTGATAGAACTGACCCACGGGCAAGTTCATCCACATTTTAAAGGTGTAACCCTGATCCTGCGATTCGTACACACCACCATCAGTGCCTAGCAAGATATGGTTGGTATTGTTGGGATCAATCCACGCAGCGTGCACATCCGAGTGGACGCTTGGCATAGCACGGAATTTTTTTCCGCCATCGGTGCTAATGATCGGAGTGAAGGCACACTTTACGAGAATGCTATCGTGTTTAGGATCGAC
>JAIENH010000533.1 GCA_019751475.1 Cyclobacteriaceae bacterium | reverse complement strand
GGGCCCTTCAACGCAGCCTCCAGCTGCCAACCATTCAGCAACTACAGCCGGTGATTGATAATTCCGATCCGCTCAACCTAACGGTGGGCAACCCTGATTTACGACCTGCTTACGCCCACAATGTGACAGTCAATTTCACCACGTTCGATCCTGGAAAATTCGTTAACTTCTTCGCCTTCGTTACGGGTGTCTACACCACCAATGCCATTACTAATTCGCAAAGCGTAAATCAAAATTTGATCCGCACCACCAAACCCGTGAACGTAAGAGACAATTTGCTGCTGAATGGAAATTTTAATGTTGGATTCCCTATAAAAAAACTTAACAGTCGCATTAACATCGGGCCAACAGGCCAATACCTGAGTTTGATTAATCTGTTAAACGAAACAGAGAATCGCACCTGGCAACAGACCCTGGGTGGCACGGTGCGCTACAACTACACCTTTAAAGAAGTACTTACGATTGATTTGAGCGCCAACCTCAGCCGGCAAGAAACTTCGTACGAAAATGCTGCACTAAACCAGGCGTATTTCAATAAAACGTATACAGCGGAGGGTAACTTAAACTTTTTGAAGAATTACCAACTCAATACCAGTTTCAACTACTACAGCTACAACAGCGAGACTACTGATTTCAGCCAGACCATACCGATTCTGAATATTGCCCTGTCGCGCTTTATGTTGAAGAACAACGTGGGTGAGCTTAAGATCGGGGTCAATAATTTGCTCGACCAAAGCCTGAGTGTGAACCAGACTGCTAATGCCAACTACCTCCAGCAGGTTACCTCTAATAATCTGGGTCGCTATTTCATGGTCAGCTTTACGTATGCACTTAACAAACAGCTCAATCCTATGGGTGAAGGCAGAAGGGGGCCTGGTGGTATGCGGATGATTATTAATAACTGATGTTACCAGGCTCATCGACTGGGAATTTCGCTTCGTGATTCTTGGTGGCTTAGAGCCATAGTGGTTCAAAAACGTGGCCATTTTAAACAACTAAATCACAAAACCACTAAGGCTCACGAAGCTTTGGCAACGTCAGTTAATAATTAATTTAACAGTGCACGCTGCGTCTTTGCGTGGGCGATGAATTAACTTTGCGCGATGCAGAAGTTATTCATCCTTACGATACTGTTAATGTCGCAGCAAGTTGTTTCCCAAGTTTACATTCCCAAGTTCGATGTTCAAGGCCATCGGGGAGCACGAGGACTAAAGCCTGAAAATACTATTCCTGCTTTTTTGGTAGCGCTAGACTCTGGTGTTACAACGTTAGAACTGGATTTGGCCATTACCAAAGACGGGCAAGTTGTTGTATCGCACGAACCCTGGATGTCAGCCGCGATTTGCTTGGATCCTTCCGGGAATGAGATCCTGCCAAAGAGTGAGACCAAGTATAATATTTATCAAATGACCTATGCGGAGGTCAAACAATGGGATTGCGGATCGAAAGGAAATGTGCGATTCCCGGAACAGGAAAAAATGAGGGCGATCAAACCACTATTGACTGACGTGATAATAGCTGCGGAGAATCACATCAAAAACAAAACACGCTACGAGGTAGACTATAATATGGAGATCAAGAGCCTGCCCGAGGGAGACGGCAAGTTTCATCCGAAGCCAGACGGATTCTCTGATATGGTTTACAACCTGGTGGATCAATACATTCCTCTCGACCGTCTCGTGATTCAGTCGTTTGACTTTCGTGTGTTGAAATACTGGCATGAAAAGTATCCGCAGGTGCGCCTCGCAGCACTTGTAGAAAACCTGAAAACCATTGATGAAAATATCAACGAGCTGGGCTTTGTTCCTTCGATTTATAGTCCGGATTATAAGCTGCTGACAAAAAATGAAGTGAAGCGATGCCATGATCTGAAAATGCGCGTGATTCCGTGGACGGTAAACGAAGAGGCTGAGATGCTCTCGCTCAAAGGAATGGGTGTTGATGGATTTATTACTGACTATCCTAACCGGGCGCTAAGATTTAAGCGCACCCTCAATATCAAACCGGACGGCAACCGAAGAAAGTAGCGCGGAGCATCCCGGATTCGCCTGAGTTGCCGCAAAAAATCGCTATTCTTGCAGCCGTAATAGCATCGCAAAAAAACTAATTGGATATGAAATATGATGTATATGGCATCGGCAATGCCATTGTCGATATTGTAACCGAAGTCGACATTGATTTTTTTACGCGCAACGAAGTGGAGAAGGGCGTGATGACACTGGTAGATGAAAAGCGTCAGCAGCACCTGATGAAAGCCATCGACATGAATCGTAGTAAAATGTCAGGCGGAGGTTCAGCTGGTAACACAATTGTGGCTGTAAACCAATTTGGCGGTAAGAGTTACTTTTCTTTTTCGGTAGCAAAGGATGAACTCGGAAAATTTTTTCTCGAAGATCTTGATCGCAATGGAGTAGAAACCAATGTCAGGTATCAGGACTGTCCTGAGGGCCACTCCGGGCGTTGCCTGGTGATGACTTCACCCGATGCACAACGCACCATGAACACATTTTTAGGTGTGAGTTCCTTTTTGTCACCTGATCACCTGAATGAAGAAGCCATCAAGAGCTCTTCCTTTCTTTATATGGAAGGCTACCTTGTGCCAAGCCCCAACGGACTGGAGACGATGAAGGAGGCCAAGAAAATTGCTGAAAGAAATAACGTGCACGTGGCGCTCACGTTCTCCGATCCCAGCATGGTAAAATACTTTTCTGCTCAAATGAATGAAATTGTCGGGGCCAGCGTTGATCTATTGTTTTGCAACGATGAAGAGGCTATGATTTTCACTGGTAGCAATTCCCTTTCAGACGCTCGCGAAAAACTGAAGCAGTCAGCGAAGCGGTTTGCCATCACACTTGGCGCGAATGGTGCATTGATCTATGATGGCGATACATTTATCCAGATTGAGCCTTATAAAGTGCGTGCCATTGATACGAACGGAGCCGGAGACATGTTTGCCGGTGCTTTCTTATATGGCATTACACATCACCACAGCTATGCAGAGGCGGGTAAGCTTGCCTCATTGGCTTCTTCGCGCGTAGTGGGTCAATGGGGCCCTCGGTTAGAGCCAGCCCAGGCAACGAAAGTATTGTCTGATTTGATAAGTTGAAGTTCGAAACTATGAGGGCCATTGGGTTCATTTGTATTGTAATCAATTTTCACGTAGCCGCGCAAAAGCCGTTCACTACGCCTGACGGGCTGATAAAATCTTGGGAGACTTTTTGGAATACCTATGATCTTCAAGAGGTGCCCCAGCTTTTTGTGGATGACAGCACCGTCACGTATTTCTCTTCTGAGCGAGCAGGGTTGATCAAAGGAATCGATAATTTGGTAAAACATCACGAGGGATTTGGTTTTGTGGCTGGAGGCAAGAAATCTGACAACAAGCTTTGGCTGTCTGATGTTCGCTACTTTCCTTTGGCTGTCATTGCCACGTGGCATTTTCAGCGGCCAGGTGCTGATGAGCAACGAGGCCCCGTGACATTTGTATTGAAAAAAGACAAGTCAGGATATAAAATACAGCACGCTCATTTTTCTAACGATCCTAAAAAATAGTGTTGACACTCAAATGATTTCCTATTCCTCCTTTACACTCGATAATGGCCTCCAGGTGTTGGTACACGAAGATCACACGGTTGACATTGCTGTCATGAACATCTTGTATGATGTTGGCTCGCGTGATGAGAACCCGGCAAAGACAGGATTTGCTCACCTTTTTGAGCACCTGATGTTTGGTGGCTCGCAAAACATTCCAAGTTACGATACACCTCTACAACGGGTTGGCGGGGAGAATAACGCCTTCACAAGCACCGACATTACTAACTACTACCTCACGATCCCTGCTTCAAATCTTGAAACGGGCTTTTGGCTGGAGAGCGACCGGATGCTAAGCTTGTCATTTGATCCGAAGGTATTGGAAGTGCAACGCAGTGTGGTGATCGAGGAGTTTAGACAGCGGTACCTCAATCAACCGTATGGCGATGTGTGGCTAAAGTTGCGACCGCTAGCGTATCAATCTCATCCCTATCAATGGGCGACTATCGGAAAGGAAGTATCCCACATTGAGAATGCGACATTGGATGATGTAAAAGATTTTTTCTTTCGCTACTATCGGCCGAGCAATGCCATATTGGTTGTGGCGGGCAAGGTTACGGTTGATCAGGTGAAAAGACTTTCTGAAAAATGGTTCGGGCCCGTTCCGGCTACAACCAAGCCAACTCGATCATTGCCGCCAGAGCCAGTCCAACAAAAAAAACGTACCCTCACAGTAGAGGCAAAGGTGCCGACCAGTGCGTTATACAAAGCGTATCACATGGCCGGAAGATTTCATGCCGATTACTACGCCATTGACTTGATGAGTGATGTTTTAGGTCGAGGACAATCAAGTCGGTTGTTTCATCAATTGGTAAAAGAAAAAGAAATTTTCACTTCGCTTTCATCGTATGTTACCTCCACCATAGATCCAGGCCTGTTGGTGATAAGCGGTCATTTGAAAGAAGGCATATCGCTCACGAGAGCCGAGCAAGAAGTTGATGCGGTTGTAACCGAATTGGTTGAGAAGGGTGTACGAGAAGAAGAGTTAGAAAAAGTAAAAAGCCAAGCCGAATCATCACTCGCTTTTGGTGAAGTAGAAGTGATGAATCGCGCTATGAACCTCGCCTTTGCATCTTTATCGGGCAATCCTAACTTAGTAAACGAAGAGGTTACCCGCATCCAGGCCGTAACAACTGAAGATTTGGCAAGGGTAGCCAAGGATGTGTTGCGCGAAGAAAAATCGAACGTGATGTATTACCAATCAACGAAGTAATTATGAAGATACGTGTTGGGTTTGGTTTTGATGTACATCCGTTGGAAGTGGAGCACGATTTTTGGATTGGAGGAATAAAAGTCCCTGCCCCTAAAGGTGCCGTGGGCCACTCCGATGCCGATGTGTTGGTGCACGCCATCTGCGATGCCTTGCTTGGAGCAGCTAACCTTCGTGATATTGGTACGCACTTTTCCAACCGTGACCCCAAGTGGGCCGGTATGGACAGTAAGTTTTTTTTAAAGGAGGCTACTCGCATGCTCTCTGAGAAAGGATGGAAAGTTGAAAATGTGGATTGCACGCTGGCATTGGAGAAGCCTAAGATCAAAGCATACATCCCGCAAATGCAGAAAGTACTAGCACCATTGATGAATATTACGGAGGAAGAAATATCCATCAAAGCGACTACCACCGAAAAACTGGGTTATGTGGGGAGACAGGAAGGTGTAAATGCCTATGCGGTGGCATTGATTTCGAAAGCCTAGTCATGAGTAAGTTTGAGAAGGTCGTTGCAAAACTATTAAGCGGTTCAGCCGATAATAATTTTGATTTTAAGGAGTTGGTGAATGTTCTCACTAAATTGGGTTTTAAACTTAGGGTCAAGGGTAGCCACCATATTTTCTATAAGGAAGGAATTGATGAGATTATTAACTTGCAATCTGCTGGCGGTAAGGCCAAGCCTTATCAGGTGAAGCAAACCCGAAATATTGTTGTGAAATATAAATTAATGCCATCGAATGAAGACTAATTCTAAATACGAGGTTATCATTTACTGGAGCAAAGAAGACAACTCATTCATCGCGGAAGCACCTGAGTTGGCTGGATGCATGGCGGATGGTAAAACATATTCTGAGGCATTGGAAAACCTTCAGATCATAATTGATGAATGGATTGAAACAGCAAAGTCACTGAAGCGTTCTGTTCCTGAACCTCGTGGTAGACTGATGTTTGCGTAACATGAGTCTGCAGATCATCACCACGGCTGATGGTTCGCATTCACTGCTCAATACTGAATTAAATGAGACTTATCACTCTGTTCACGGAGCCATCCGGGAATCACAATATGTCTTTATTGAACAAGGCCTCGATTTTTGGTTAAGTAAACATCCGGAGCGGGATGTTCGTATTTTAGAGGTGGGCTTTGGCACAGGGCTCAACACACTGTTGTCTGTTCTTTATTCCGCAAATAAGAACAACCACTTCTTTTACGAATCGTGGGAGGCCTTTCCGCTAGGCGCGGATGTAATTGAAAGATTAAATTATGCCGAGCAGCTTCCGGCAGTTGATTATTTTCAAAAACTTCATTCCTCGAAGTGGGATTTAAAAGTCGAGTTAACCCATCATTTCTCACTGCTGAAGAGGAAAGCCAATATTTTGACGGAAACGTTTAATCATGAACATGTCTTTGACTTAATTTACTACGATGCCTTTGCGCCCTCCAAACAACCCGAGATATGGGCATACGATGCATTGAAAAGAGTGACCACAGCGCTCACCAACAATGGGGTATTCGTTACCTATTGTGCGAAGGGGCAAGTAAAGCGAGATCTGCGCACGTTGGGCCTGCATGTTGAAACACTGCCGGGCCCTCCAGGAAAAAAGGAAATGGTGCGAGCTGTTCGCGAGCACTAAATTGCCAGACAGCCCAAAGGCATGGTTCAAAATCACAAATTGCTTTTCGGGTGATTGCTACTCTGCGCTGATGTAAAGATTTTTGCAGCCGGATAATCGGTCAGTACTACCAATTGACTTATATTTCGATGCACATTTAAATCGGTTGTTTTGTTGGGAAAAATATTACTCTTCTTATTTCTACTGGCAGGATCACTTTGCTTACAAGCGCAGTCCGTTTTGGATCATAAGATGACCGGAAACGAACAGGGCAAAAAGTTGTCAGTGATTTTTGAAGACCTGGAGAAGCAATACCCCGTTCGATTTTATTTTCTACCTGAATGGATTGACGGCATCACGCTCGAACAAACGTATCAGGGACAGGCGCTTCGGGAAGTGCTAACCGATGTCTTCCTGGGTACTGAGTTGAATTTTCTCACCCTCGGTGATCACGATATCATTTTAATAAAAGACCCGACCCAGGCCATTCAGCGAAATTCGCTTATTACTTCGGCCGTTCGGGAGCGTAAGGCCATCGAAAAATTTAAGTTAGGAAACCCTAAGCAAGCCAGGAAAAATCAGAAAGTAAAAATTGAAGGATCCATTCTTGATTTAAAATCAAAAGAGCCACTAGTGGGCGCCAGTGTTATGATCACGGACTTAAAGACTGGGTCTGTTACGAATGCAGATGGAAAGTTTGAAGTCACATTGCCAGTTGGCCAGCATGTGGTGAGCTTTACATATGTAAACTACGATGAAAAGGTGATTGATCTTGAGATCTATGCCGATGGTGAGATCAACGTGGAATTGGAAGAGGCACCTACAGTGTTAGACGAAGTAGTGATATCCGATGTAGCCACACGAGAATTCACTACAAGCCGTGTGGGGCAAACGCTCATCAGTATGCGCGAAGTGAAGCGTGCACCGGCCTTGCTGGGGGAAGTGGATCTTATCCGGCAAATTCAGGTGCTGCCGGGTGTTACTACTGCTGGCGAGGCTGCTTCGGGTTTCAATGTGAGAGGAGGAAGTGTTGACCAAAACCTTGTGCTCTATGATGGCATGCCGGTATTCAATAGTTCGCACGCCTTTGGTTTTTTCTCTGCGTTCAATGCCGAAGCTATTCGCGATGTTACATTTTATCGCGGAGGCATTCCTGCTGAGTATGGTGGTCGCATTTCATCGGTGCTCGACATCCGGTCAAAAGAAGGCGATTATGAAAAATGGAAGGGCAGCGGGGGCATCGGGCTTATCTCTAGCAACCTGATGGTCAGCGGTCCGATCAAAAAGGACAAAACCTCCATTGCTGTTTCAGCTCGCTCCACGTATTCAGACTGGCTCATCAATACTATTCGTACTAACTACATTGACCTGCGCAATAGCAAGGTGCTGTTCTATGACGGAGCTATCAAGGTGGCGCATAAATTCAGTGATAAAACGAAACTGATTGCGTCCGGGTATGCCAGCCGTGATGAATTCCGTTTGCGTGGCGACTCATCGTATCGTTGGAACAATCTTGTAGGCTCCCTGCGACTCGATCACCAGTTTTCACCACAGTTCTCATCCAATTTTTCTGTAGGAGTGGGTTCTTACGGATATGAAGTTTTCGATAAAGACCCTCGTAGGGGATTTAACCTGTCTTACCAGATCACTTATCCGTCCGCTAAAGCGGAATTTCACTACCAGCAAGGCGCCCATAAACTTTCTTTCGGGGGGCAATCATTTCTCTACAATTTTGATCCTGGCACACTTAAGCCAAGCACGGATCAATCTTCTGTTAAGCCGGTGCAAATGGAGCGACAGCGATCCTGGGAGCATGCCTTGTTTGTTGGAGATGCCATTACGCTGAGTGAAAAATACTTTGTAGAAGCAGGACTGAGATTCTCGATGTTTTCATCTGTTGGTCCTGCTACCGTCAATCAGTACCGAAGTGGTGGACCCATAGAATTAGGTCAACTGACAGGAACGCGGAAATATAATTCTGGTGAAACGATTAAAACTTATTACGGAGTTGAACCGCGTCTTTCGATGAGGTACTCCATTACACCCAGTTTATCACTCAAGGGCGGGTACAATCGCACCTATCAATATCTTCACTTGATAACTAATACTACGGCTATCACTCCCATTGACATCTGGCAGCCAAGTGGCTTTTATTTTAAGCCGCAGTATGCAGATCAGGTTTCTCTCGGGCTATTTAAGAATTTTAAAGACAAAACGTATGAGGTATTTGTGGAAGGCTATTACAAGACGTTGGAAAACATTATTGACTTTAAAGATGCAGCCACACTGATTTTGAATACTCACCTTGAAACTGATTTGTTGCAGGGTAGGGGCCGGGCCTATGGTGTCGAGTTCTCCGTTACACGCACAGCAGGAAGATTGACAGGTTCGCTTAATTATACCTACTCGCGTTCGTTGCGCACCATCGCGGGACCAACCGATTCAGAGTCCATTAACGAGGGCCGGGAATACGCTTCCAATTTTGATCAGCCCAACATTGTCAACCTGAATTGGAAATATGGAATTTCCAGGCGCTACTTTTTCACCGGTAACTTCACCTATCATACTGGCCGACCAGTTACCGTGCCTCAGTCCGGTTTTATTGTTGATAATTTCACCATTGCCAATTTCTCAGATCGCAATCAGTACCGCATACCGGACTATCACCGGTTAGATGTAGCATTGGTCATTGAGGGGAATCACCGGAGGAAAAAATTCTGGGATGGCACATGGACGATTTCTGTTTATAACCTGTATGCCCGGAAAAATCCATTCAGCGTTTTCTTTAGTGATTCCGGCAACGGGCTGTTAAAGCCATATCAACTCGCCATTATTGGTACGGCTCTGCCCAGTATTTCATATAGTTTCAAATTCTAGTATATGAAGCCCGTGAAAAAAACTTTACTGATCCTTTTTTACCTGGCTGCCATTGGCTGTGTCGACACCATTACGTTTGATGTGCCACCAGTGAATTTTCAATTAGTGGTGGATGGCTTCATCACCGATGAGCCAGGACCTTATACCATTCGCCTCACCAGGGCTTCTTCGTTAGACAAGGATCTTGACAATCGTGTGCCGGTATTTGGTGCTAAGGTCACCATTTCAAGTGATGCCGGTGAATCTGAATTATTAATAGAACCAGAGCGCGGCCGCTATGTCACGAATAGATTGCAAGGTAGAGTTGGAAAATCGTACACCCTCAGGATACAAACTTCAGATGGTAAAACGTACCAATCTTCACCGGAGAAAATGGCCCCGGCAGGCGAAATTCAAAATTTGTCCTACGCATTTGAATCTCAGACAGTAGTGCGAAATGGAATTGAATTTCCGGCTGATTATTTTGCGGTATTTGTTGATTCAAAAGGTGCCTCGCAAGATGAAAATTACATTCGGTGGCGAGCTATAGGAACCTATCAGATTGAGACAATGCCCCAGCTCCGCACGAAGCAAAACCCAAACGGAGGAGGTCAGTCGCCAGACCCGGTACCATGCAGTGGTTATTTTGTTGGTCTCAACGGGCTTCAGCGAATTTCGGATTGCTTTTGCTGCAATTGTTGGATTACTGCTTATGCGGAGGTACCGGTCGTAACGGACGGTGCACTTTCAGCGGGAGGGCAGTTTAACAAAATTGAAGTTGCAGCAGTGCCGATTAACAGACGTACTTTTTATGATAAGTTTCACGTAGAGGTTCAGCAGATGGGTATTACTAAAAATGCATTTACGTATTGGAAGCTAATACGAGCGCAAAAAGAAGGTGCTGCTAGTCTATTCCAACCACCATTGGCTAAATTGAAAGGGAACGTAAGTAATCTCGCAGATGACAAGGAGGAGGTGCAAGGATATTTTTGGGCTGCCTCTGTAAATAAGAAGGCCCTTTTTATAACCAAGCAAGATGTTCCATATCGAATCCAACCTATTGATACAGTAAAGACAAGTTGTCTATTTTTCGAAAACTCCACTAATATTCGCCCAACATTCTGGAAATGAAAAAATTGGCTTTTTTTGTTTTGTTGAGTTGCTTGGTGGGCAGTGCTCAAAGCCAGGATTTTGGTGCTGCCACGCGCGAAAAGTTCAATCAATGGCAAAAAGCCTATCCGCAGGTAAAAGTGTTTGCCACATTTAACCAAACGAAATACGCACCAGGCGACACAGCTTTTTTTAAAATCTATTTTCTGACAGAAAAAACAGGCAAGGTAGCGGGCAGGCAAGTACTTCATATGAAATTGCTGGATGCACGAGGTCTGGAAGCAGGTCAAATGAATTTTGGTGTGAGGGATGGGGTTGGCTATAATCAATTCGTACTTCCAGATTCGTTATCCGGTGGGCGATATCGTTTCACCATTTACAGCGAATGGATGAAAAATTTCAGATCTGATTTTTATTTCCAAGAAGAAGTTATCATTGTAAAAAAGGAGCGAATAACAAAACCTTCTACTGTAGAAACCTCAACATCGTTAGCCTATTTTCCGGAGGGAGGGAGTTTGATAGAGGGGATCTCTAATCGTTTGATTGTAACCATAGGATCATCGCAAGTTGAAAAGGTGGACTTGCTGGAAGATGGAGTCGTGCTTACTTCTTCACAAGTTTTTCAAGGCCTTAGCTCATTGACACTGACACCGCAGCCTGGAAAAAAATACTCGTTGAAATTGGGTGATCGCTCGCTTGATATTACTGGAATAAAAAAGGACGGTCTCTCGCTCTCTGTCACTCCTAATTTCGAACGAGGTCCTGTAAAGATTGTAATCACCGTCCCACCTAATTCGAATTACCGAAAGCAAGACCTGACGTTGCTGCTTACAATCAAAGGTGAGGTGGGTTATTCAGCCATTGCGAGAATAAACGAGCAAAACATGGCGCAGATCATGATGCCTCAAACGGAATTGCCGGAAGGCACTGCTCAGCTCACTGTCTTTAATGATAAGGGAAGACTCGAGGCCACCCGATTATTCTATGTACCGGGAGCAAAGAAGGTTAAAGCTACCATTACAGCTACAAATGCATTAGTTAGTACAAGGGAAAAAATTCCGGTTACCGTGAGTCTGTCAGACGAGTTTGGCAACCCCATCGCAGGAGAATTTTCTGTGTCGGCTGTCAGCAAGAAATTTTTTGATGCTGATGGCGGACAAGATTTTGCAAACTATCTAAATATCGCTTCAGATTTTGGTAATCAAAGCACCATGGTGCGACCTACTTCAGTTGATAGATTTGATAATATGAATCAATGGCTCATTACGAAAACATGGCCTCGATTTAACTGGGAAACCGTTTTGTCTGAAAAATTAAAGCCGATGGAACACAGGTTTGAGGTTATGCTTAATAACAAAGGCATTGCCACATATTCTGATTCGAAGCAACCAGTATCTGATTCAACGCTGATTATGGTTTTTCTCCAGAAACATATGATGGGCTACGAGGCTTACACATATGATGATGGAAAATTCGATTTGCCATTTTTATTTGATTTTTGGGGAGAAGATGAAATCTTTTACCTCGCAGAACAGAAAAAGAAGGACTTGAAAAACATTCATGTTGAATTTGAAAAGGATGCCATAAGTGCGCTCGCGGCTAGTCGCTCAGCGATGGATGTCACTGAAGATCCTTATGCTGGTTTTGCCTTCAAGAAAAAACTGATCAACAAGTCTTATTCTTTTTTTACCCGCAAGGATACGCTAACGAAAGCCGCTGAAGATCCAAATGCGGAATTTGAAGACGAGGTGATGGGTGCTGACGTTACGGTGAACGTTCAGGATTATATCATCTTTCCATCCATGATTGAATTGATTCGAGAGGTAGTGCCTTCGCTACAGCATCGCAGGCTGGGAGGTAAAACTACTGTTCGAGTTTTAATATCGGAGGTATCTATGCCTGCCACAGGAGACCCACTGTACATCATCGATGGCATCATGACGAAGAACACGGATTTCTTTTTAAGCCTTGCACCCGCTGATATTCTTACCATTAAAATTGTCAAAGACGTAAATAAGCTGAGACGATTTGGAGCCATGGGCAGAAACGGTATGGTGCTTGTGCAAACCAAGAAGCTCGATCTTAAAAAATTGCGCGAAAGCAGCACTACTCTTCCTGTGTACGGCCTGAGCAAACCAGTAGAGTTTAAGGCTCCTGACTATTCTACCAACTCAAGGACGCGTGTGCCCGATTTTCGCTCAACTCTTTTTTGGTCACCTATGGTAAAGGTAGATGCCTCTGGAAGTGTAAGTTTTTCTTTCTTTTCGTCAGATGATGCAGGCCCTGTTGTGATTTCTGTCTGTGGCATGACTGCTGATGGGCGGCCTTTCAATACGTCCACAACGGTGAATGTAAACTTCACGCC
>JAIENH010000350.1 GCA_019751475.1 Cyclobacteriaceae bacterium | reverse complement strand
AAATTTTGATTGAGACAAACGTGATTCGCAATGGCTACCGGAGATCGGCCAAGCTTATCGGGGTGCTGCCGTCTTATTTTGAAATTTTCAACTTCCAAATTTCATCAGGCCAGGTGTTTAGTGCCGAGCAGATCAAAATGGGCGCTCCGGTCTGCATCATCGGCTATGGCGTGAAGAGTCGTTTTTTCCCCACCGAGGAACCAATCGGTAAGAGCATAAAAGTGGGCCCGCACTGGCTCACCATCATCGGTGTGTTGAATGAACGCGTAGTGTCAGAAAGCAGTATCAGCAAACTGGGCATTCGCGATTTTAATATGGATGTGTATGCGCCACTTCAAACTATTCTCATCCGCTATAAAAACCGCGACTTGATCACGGCAGAAGCATTGCGATTGGCTGGCATGCGCAGTCGAGGCATGGTTATTATCACAGGGCAGCAAGAAGAAGAACAAAAGCAAGACAAAAACTATCACCAGCTGGATCGACTTGTGATACAAGTGGACCAAACCAACTTACTACAACCGGCTGCAGAAGTGCTACAGCGCATGTTGCAACGAAGACATTACGATGTGGTGGACTATGAAATTGAGATACCGGAGCTATTGCTGAAACAACAGCAACGCACCAACGATATTTTCAATTACGTTTTGGGTGCCATTGCCGGTATATCATTGTTGGTGGGTGGCATCGGTATTATGAATATCATGCTGGCATCGGTGCTGGAGCGGATAAAAGAAATTGGGTTGCGCCTGTCGATTGGAGCTCAGAAGAGCGACATCATACAGCAGTTTTTGTTTGAGGCAGTGATGATCAGTGTGTCAGGCGGCATTATCGGTGTGATACTGGGCGCCTCCATGGCCTACATCATTTCCACCCTGGCCGGTATCCCCACCATTATCAGCTTCACCTCCATTGTGTTGTCGTTTGGCGTGGCTGCCTCGGTGGGCTTGATCTTCGGGATCGCTCCTGCCCGCAGAGCCGCCCAACAAGATCCGATTGCATCCTTACGCTATGAATAGAAAAATTATTTTGACAGTTGCACTTCTTGCGTGCAGTGCCTTTGCCTTTGCACAAAATACATTCTCCATTGAGGAAGTAATTCAACGTGCCAAAACGCAGTCGCCCGCATTTCGTCAGGCAGAGACACGAATGCAAAATCGTTATTGGCAGTACCGTTATTACCGTACGAATTACAATCCGCAGATTCGCCTCAATAGTAACAATGCCGGGGCGCTCTACACAAATAGTATTTCAGCCGTTCGCCAACCGGACGGATCTATTTTATACTTGCCGATCAATCAGTTTAATCCCGGGGTGAATCTTGCCATTGAGCAGCCTATCCAGGCAACAGGAGGTACCATTTCTGTCAATACCATTCACAATTACTTTAACAACCTGACCAACAATTCCACTCAGTGGAATGGAACACCTCTTAGCGTGCAATTGAATCAACCCATCTTTGCATTTAACCCATTGAAGTGGGACAAAAAAATCCAGCCCATCCGGTATGAGGAGTCAAAGCGCGACTATGCCGAAAACATGGAGCAAATTTCAAGTGATGCGGCTGGCAATTTTTTTGATGTGCTCCAGGCGCAAGTCAATCTTCAGATCGCCCAATTTAACCTGGCCAATAACGACACCATCTATAAAATAGAGCAGGGACGATATAACATCGGCACCACATCAGAAGATAAGCTCTTGCAAGTAGAGCTTCAATTGCTTCGCTCGCGACAAGATGTGGCGCAGGCAAATCTGGATTTGCAAACGGCCAGTTTAAAGTTGCGTACTTTCATCGGCTTACGCAATGGCGAAGACTTTTCGTTGTCATTACCGGATCACATCCCGGAGTTTGAAGTGACAGAAGAGGAAGCACTTGATCACGCGAAAAAAACCCGCTCTGCCTTTATCGCTTTTCAGAGGAGAAAATTAGAAGCTGACCAGGAAGTGGCCCGCATACGTGGGCAGTTATACCAGGTCTCTGTTTTTGCCGGCTACGGACTTAACGGATTGGGAAATACTATAAACGATATTTACCGCAATCCATCGCGCCAGCAGTTCGCCACGCTTTCTTTTGGTATCCCTGTGATTGACTGGGGCCGGAGAAAGGCACAAATGCAAACAGCTTACGCCAACAAGCGACTACAGGACTTCATCATTGATCAGGATGAAGTGAATTTTGAGCAAGAGATATTAACACAAGTACGAAAGTTTGAAACACTTCGATTGCAAATTGAAATAACGAAGAAGTCAGACCAGGTAGCGATGGAGCGTTACAAAGTGGCCCAAAACCGTTACCTCATTGGCAAAATTGATATCACCAATCTCAACATTGCCCTTACGGAAAAGGACAATGCCAAGCGCAGCTACATTCAAGCATTAAAGTCTTTCTGGACGGCCTACTACGACTTGCGTAGGTTTACCCTATATGATTTTGCCGAGCGCAAATACCTGTATAATCCTCTTGAGGCCGATTAACTTGAATAAATAGCATAGCAGATTTTCCGTTTGCTCATTATCTTACCGGGAAAACCTCTGCCATGCAACCAGCTTCCTTTATCAAACTTGCCCTCATGATGTTGCTCCAGTATTTCATCTGGGGCGCTTGGTACGTCACCATGGGTACCTACATGTCGCAGTTTCTGGGTTCGAGTGGGGTGCAGATCGGTGCGGCCTACAGTGCATTGGCCATTGCTACAATGATTTCTCCTTTTTTTATTGGTATGGTGGCCGACCGGTTTTTTGCCGCGCAACGCATCATGGGTGTGCTTCACTTGCTGGGAGCGGTGTTGCTATACGTAGCCACGATCATAACCGACAACACGGCTTTCTACTGGGTCATACTGGTGTACTCACTTTTGTACATGCCCACCATCGCGCTAAGCAATAGTATCGCCTTCCATCAAATGACCGACCCCGGCAAGCAGTTTCCGTGGATACGCGTGTTTGGTACACTCGGCTGGATATTGGCCGGCATCATGATTGGAGTTCTTTCGATCGAAAAGACATCGGCTACATTTTATATGGCCGCTATCATGTCAGCAGCGCTGGGTTTGTTAAGTTTTATTTTGCCGAACACACCTCCGAAAGGAAATGCAAGCGCCTCCGCATCAGCAGCCATCGGCACGGAAGCCTTCGTATTATTTAAAGACAAACCCTACCTGATATTTTTTATCGCAGCCATTTTAGTGTGCATTCCGCTCTCATTTTACTATGGCTTCGCCAATGTCTTTTTGAATGAGTTGGGAATGGAAAACGCTGCCAGCAAAATGATACTAGGCCAGGTGTCAGAGGCCGTGTTTATTTTAGCGATACCTTTTTTATTCAACAGCATCGGGGTGAAGAAGATGTTGCTGCTTGGCATGGGCGCCTGGATACTGCGCTACGTTTGCTTTGCTTTCGGAAATATTGACGCCAACGTGTGGATGTTGTACGCAGGCATTTTACTTCACGGCATTTGCTACGATTTCTTTTTTGTAACCGGCTACATGTACACGGAAAAGAAAGCGGGAGAGAAAATCAAAAATGCAGCACAAGGGCTCTTCACGTTTGCTACCTATGGATTGGGCATGTTCATCGGCACGTGGTTTTCCGGGTTCACCACCGACTACTACACTACCGATGGTGTGCATGCCTGGAAGTCGATTTGGTTCGTGCCAGCTTACATAGCCGTAGCGGTATTGGTTTACTTTATTTTCTTCTTCAAAGAAAAATCTGAGATAAAGACTACTTAATTTTTAATCCCAAATTTCAAGACGTATGAATATTGCCATGCTCGGCTCCGGTTTTATCGGACGCTTCTATGCAGATTCCCTTCAGGGCTATCGCAGCAAAGACAAGATCGTAACCATCTATTCCCGTAAGGAAGAGAGCGCGAAAAAATTTGCTCACGACTACAAAGTGCCTTACCACACTACAGTGATGGAGCAGGCCATTAACAGACCCGAAGTAGAAGTGGTGTGTATCTCATTACCAAATAATTTACACGAAGAGGCTGTGCTGTTGTGCTGCAAGCATAAGAAGGCCGTGATCACCACAAAGCCCCTCGGAAGAAATGCGACCGAAGCTAAACGCATGCTGGAGGCGGTTGAGAAAGCGGGAATTTTTAACGGCTATCTCGAAGACTTAGTTTACACACCCAAGTTTATCAAGGCACACGAGAGTGTAAAAAATGGTGCTCTGGGCCGGATCTTATGGGCGAAGTCGCGGGAGACACACCCGGGCCCTCACAGCGATTGGTTTTGGGATATTGAGCAAGCGGGTGGAGGATGTATTCTTGATCTTGGCTGCCATTGCGTGGAGATCACGCGCAGCTACATTGGCAAAGACATCAAACCCATAGAGGTGATGTGTTGGGCGGATACACAAGTGAAGCCTATCGATGCTGAAGACCACGCCATCGGCCTCGTAAAATATGAGAACGGTGCCATTGCGCAGTTTGAAGTAAGCTGGACGTTTCGCGGAGGACTTGACCTTCGCGATGAAGTAATGGGTACCGAGGGCACCATTTGGGTAAACAGCTTTTTGCGAACAGGATTTGAAATGTTTACCAGTGGCAAAGGTGCTGATTACGTAGCGGAAAAAGCAGAGAGTAATTCAGGATGGCTCTTCCCGGTGGGCGATGAGTTGAATGAGCTCGGCTACAATCACATGTTCATGGATATGTTTGATTCGATGGAGAAAGGCAAGCAGCCACGCGAAACATTTTACGATGGCTATGTGGTGAACTCGGTATTGGATGCCGCCTATCGCTCTGCGAAATCAAAATTGTGGGAGCCGGTAAAGCTTGACATCTGGCGTGGGCGCACGGGCGTTGGCAAAGACAGCCATCTTCAGGAGTATGATGCAGACCACTACCTCGTGAAAGAAGAGATGACCCACTACGGTGCCAAGAAGTGGATTTTGAAGAATAAGAAAACCGGAAAAATAGTCGAGCGGGTAGAGAGCTAGCACCTTATGACTCCGTGAAATCCTCCGTGAACTCCGTGTTCCCTGTGGTGTTTATTGATTCGTAACCACAGGGATCACTGAGGGCCACAGAGAGTTTAATGCCTCATTCACATCTACCAAAATCTTGCTAAGTTTACTGTATGAGAATAGCAGGATTGGCATTGGTTTGGACGTTGCTCCTGTATTCCTGCAAGGAAGTGTCGTTTCCTGTGCCACAGCCTGCCGATCTGCCGGAATTAAAAGAAGTACCCGTGCGATTGAGAGGCGAATATGTGGGGATCAATGAAAAGGGAAATGATACTGATACACTCATCATCGAATCGTGGGGATATCATTTCAGAGATACACAAGACAATGACTGGCTTGGCCGTGGTACACTGAGCGACTCACTGGTGATAAAACAATTTGAAAATTATTACTTCGTCAACTTTCGCTCAGGCGACCAATGGGTGTTGCGCGTGATTCGTCAGAAGCCTTCCGGTTCTATTGACTTTCTTTCGATTCAAGTTGGGGACGACTCCAAACGAAAAGACATTCTTAAAAAACTTGCCAAGCGATTTGCTATCAAGGAGATTGAACGAAAAGACGAAACATATTACCAGATCAATCCCACGCGTCAGCAACTGATGCAGCTTATCAAAGACGGCTACTTCACTGGAGATGAACTACAGAAGGTAAAGTAGTTGCTAGTTTTCGAACAGTCCGCCCAGGATAGAGCTGGACTCTTTTCTACTTGCAGAACCGTAAGGTGACAATGCCTGCACCAACTTGCGTATAGGCATGGACTGCAGCCACACTTTGCCGGTGCCACGAAGTGTGGCCAGAAAAATTCCTTCTCCTCCGAAAATCATAGACTTCAAGCTGCCGGTTGATTCTACATCAAAGTCGATGTGCGTCTCGAATGCCACTACGCAGCCTGTGTCAACCCGGAGCGTTTCGTTGTTCAACGTTTTTTCGATGAGTGTACCACCTGCATGCACAAATGCTTTGCCGTCACCGGAGAGCTTTTGCAGGATGAACCCTTCGCCTCCCACCAGACCCGCACCGATCTTGCGATTAAAGACAATGGAGAGCTTAGTGCCAAACGCTGCACATAAAAAACCATCTTTCTGTACAATCAATTCATGACCGCTCATTTGGGCCAGGTCGATTGGAATAACCGTGCCCGGATAAGGAGCAGAGAAGCCGACTTTTGCTTTTTTGTTTCCACGATTGGTGAAGTGCGTCATAAAGAGCGACTCACCGGTGAGCACGCGGCTGCCAGCCGAAAGTAGTTTGTCAAAGATGCTTTGATTGGCTTGCGAGCCATCGCCCATTTTAGTTTCGAATTGTATGCCATCTTCCATAAAGAGCATAGCACCGGCTTCGGCAATGACGGTTTCCAGGGGATCAAGTTCTACTTCTACAATTTGAATGCTTTCACCTTTGATTTGATAATCGATCACGTGTGACGTTGGCATAGTATTATTTTTTAATCTGTTCGTTAAAATCTTCTAATTCCATTGACAGGTCTTCTCGGATAATTTTTCGGGAGCAATCCTTTAGGCAAATCATCATTCCTGTGAACGGGCACAGTAGTTACGCGGCCGTCTGAGTGCCTGAGGCGATGATGAGAGCCATTGATTCGCACGACTTGAAAACCAATCTTTTCAAGCACTTTAATAAGTTCTTTTCCTGAGATGGTATACTGTTTGGCCAAGACTATGCAGGCTGATATTCAATTTCCCGGAAGCCAATGAAATGGTTTAATTGTTTGGGTTCTCCCACTTCAAGGCACAGGGCAATCGCTTCCCGAATATTTGACATTGCTTCATCGACCGTCTTTCCGTAAGAGTGACAACCCTTAAACGATGGACAGGAAACGATGTAAAAACCATCCTCATCTTGTTCTAACAGAATTGGAAGATGATACGGTTTCTTTTTAGCAGCTTTTGCTTTCATAGAGTCCTACGAAGTTAACAAATATTATCAGCTCAATAATACTTAAATACGGGATACTCCACCTTCTTGTTGCCGGCTTGTTTTTCCAGCGGACCGTCAAAGAAATTCCATCTCACGTAGCCATCATCCGATTGTGGCTCCAGCAAATAGAAAGCGAGATTTCCCAACGGTTGTGCCAGATCTACCACATAGTCGCCTTTATTAAATTTCTTGCGAGTAGATGAAAAACTTCCCTGCACTTTGGCCATAAAATGACCTTCAAACTTACGGGCTGCCTTTTCGTACTTATCCACCAGGAAAACTTCCCCTTCAAAAGATTTTGATTGCCCCAATGTTGTGACCACTACTCCATGCTTTCGCAGGTTTTCAGCCACAGCTGAAAACTCTGCGGGAATAACATATCCTTTGGGCACGGTGCTTTCAATTTCTGCGTCAAACTTGGCGTAATACGTTACATCTTTTGCGCGAATGATGTTGCCGGTTCTTAAGTAATCGGGCGATCCATCGGCCTTAGTGGTGACAACATAATCGTAGGTGGGAAGCTCCGGAAGAGTTTGTAGCGGCACCATTTTAAAGCGCACGCCCTTCTTTATTTTTCCAGCATGTGAAGCGATCTGACTTATGGTCTGCTCTTCAGCTTTTTTGTTGACTGCCCTTATCTCGTCACCATGTGTTTTTGTATAGGTGAGAATTTCATTCACGAATGCATAGGTGGAATGAATACGCTGATAAAACCGTTCATGTGAGAAGGCTTCGCTGAGAATTGCTATTCGGTTGCGCAGACTAAACTGATTAACCAAGTAGCGTGGGTGATGATTATACGTATAGAAATTTTTGGGCGGCCAGCCTTGGCGCACATCGTAATCCCCGTATGGGCCAAAGTTTAGGTCGTACTTCTGCTTGACAGTTTCCGTAATACTTTTCAACATAGTATTTACAATATAATCATAGGGTCCACGCTCTCCGGCATAATGATAACTCGGGGCCCATGTGAGGTTCCAGGCGTGCCATGTGCCGTTGGTTGTGTGCAAATCAACAAACACCTGAGGATCCCACGGTACCACCACGTTTTGAAAAAGATGATTTGTCTCAAAGGCCTCCATCTTCACACCATCGCGATTCAGATCAAGACCCTGGCTGTTTTCGCGTATGCCAACTTCCAGCGGACTGTCTTCCTGCGAAGGGCGCCTGCCTTTTTCCATTTTGTCATTACTGTCGGTGTTATAGATCGGTGCGAATAAAATGATTTGGTTTTCCAACAGATGCTGTTTGTCACCGAGTAGTATGTCGCGCATCAGCATCAGGAGTGCTTCTTTCCCTTCCACTTCACCTGCGTGAATATTGCCTTGGATGTAAACAATCATTTTACCACTAGCTTTTGCTTCTTCGGGAGTCTGCACACGCGGACGTGCCATCACGACTACGGGTATGTCTTTACCTTCCTGACTTTTGCCCATTGAGAAAACGTGTATGTCCTGGCTTTTCCCTTTTACAACTTCAATGAAATCCATTACATCCCGATGCGTTGATGTCTTTTCAAAGTTTGATCTCTCGGATGTGATGACGAGACTTGCTGGAAGTGTTTGAGCAATAGCTGGTGCGCTAATGGCCAGAGCCAACCAAAGAATGTATTGTTTCATTTTACTTTCACTTTTTTCCTGACTTGCCTTTTTTCTTCATCTCATCATAATCTTCCCGCTCAGCCAATTTTTTATCGTCTACATTTTTGTTGAGAAACTCATTGATCTTCTCAATGTTCATGTTCGATCGCAATTCGCCAAACGAGTCAATAGACACATCTAATCCTTCCAGCTCGCGGTGTACGCGTGCTTTGGGTTTCACTTTTTGAGATTTTGAAGTTGTTCGCTTGGCCATGATTAGGATCGTTTAATAGTTTGAACAGCGTATGAAATTCGCCTGGCTGACTCCGCGCTGCCTAATATTTCGAGTGTCATCATCAGGTCGGGTCCGCTGGCCCCACCGGTGATGGACATGCGTAAGGCTTGCAAGATTTGACCTGTTTTAATGTTGAGCGAGGCTGTAACGGCCTCTAGTATTTCTTTGGCCGCTTCCGCAGTAAGCGATGCTACTTCACTGATTTTGTCTTTGAATGCATTCATTACTTTGACAGCATCGTCATTCCACTTCTTAGCCACCACTTGTTCATCAAATGCTGTAGGAGCTACAAAGAAAAATTTTCCACCTTCCCACAAGTCATTCGGAAAAGTAATGCGATCGCGCATCACGTTAACAATTTTCTTTGCATTGTTCGGATCACAGGAAATGCCTTGCTGCTGTAATGCAGACTGAAGATAGTTCAACAGTTCTTCATCCGGCTTGTGCCGAAGGTAGTGCTGGTTGAACCATTGCGCTTTGTGAATGTCAAACTTGGCGCCCGCCTTGCCAATGCGCTCCAATGAAAATGCTTCTATCAATTCCTGGAGGGAGAAGATTTCTTGTTCCGTGCCAGGGTTCCAGCCGAGCAAGGCTAAAAAGTTGATGAGCGCTTCCGGCAAGTAGCCGGTTTCTCGATAGCCTATGGAAAGTTGGCCACTTTCTGCATCTGTCCAATTGAGAGGAAAAATCGGAAACCCATTTTTATCCGCATCACGTTTGCTGAGCTTGCCGTTGCCGTCTGGCTTTAGTAACAAAGGAAGATGGGCGAATTGAGGCATCTCCTTTTCCCAACCAAAGAACCGATATAACAAGACATGCAGTGGTGCCGAAGGCAACCATTCCTCGCCACGTATCACGTGAGAAATTTTCATCAGGTAGTCGTCAACAACATTGGCCAGGTGATAAGTCGGCATTCCGTCAGACTTCATCAACACCTTATCATCTACTTGCGAGGAGTTTACCACCACGTGACCGCGAATCAGGTCGGTCAGGTGCACTTCTTCACTAGCAGGTACTTTGAGCCGCACTACAAAAGGACTTCCGTCCGCTAATCTTTTCGCCACTTCATTGGCTGAAAGCGTCAATGAGTTTTTCATGCTCATCCTCGAACTGCCATCGTACTGCTGACTGGTACCACCCCGTGCTTTAAGTCTTTCGCGCATGGCATCCAATTCCTGTTCTGTATCAAAAGCATAGTAAGCATGACCCGCATCAAGTAGTTTTTGAACGTGCTGTTGATAGATAGGCTTGCGCTCCGATTGCCGGTAAGGCGCATAAGGGCCGCCCACGCCAACACCTTCATCTATTTTTATTCCCGCCCAGGCGAGCGATTGTAAAATGTATTCTTCCGCTCCCGGCACAAATCTATTTTGATCGGTGTCCTCAATTCGTAAGATCATGGTGCCTCCATGCTTTCTGGCCAGCAGAAAATTGTACAGGGCTGTGCGAATGCCACCGATGTGTAACGCTCCCGTAGGACTGGGTGCAAACCTGACTCGAACTTCTTTCATGACTTCGATTGGAATCTGGGATAAGGGTTGTCAATCATTTCTCATCACCTAAGCCGGTAAAGGTACAAAATCTCCTTACGCAGCAGTCAGAACAAAAGCTGTTGAAAGGCTTTTCGGGTAGGTGCTAATTGGAGCTTAAAATTTGACCAAACAATGAAGAGAATGGCGGCAATGATGGAGACGCTGACCAGCATAAATAAAATATTCTTGGATTGAAATGCGATAATAATGCCAGCCAGCATGATGCCAATCGTCCACAGCGTAATAAGTAGCCGGGTGGTAGGATAGAGTTGATAATCCATGAGCAGCAGGCAACCAGAAGAAGTAGATTCAATTAAGCCTGTCACCAGAGGCAGATACGTGTTGGGTCTTCTCATGCGCAGTGAGATACGAAAGCGATCTGCTTTTACCCAACCGGTGAAAAGAATCGCTTCGCCTGCTGGAGACTGATTGGAGGTAGCCGTGCTTAGCAATTGATACACCCTATCAGCCGATGAGGGTAGCACTAGCGTTTCGTGGTAAGAAGGAAGAAAGGAGATCACTTCACTGCGATGCAGGAAATTTCTACGTTCACGTCTTTGGGCAATCGACTTACCTCCACTGTTTCGCGGGCAGGAGGTTGAGATACAAAGTAGGAACCATACACTTCATTTACCTTGGGGAAATTGTTCATGTCTTTTAGAAAAATGGTGCACTTCACCACGTGAGAGAAATCCATTTGGGCTGCCGCGAGCACGTCTTTGAGATTGCTCATCACCTGGCGGGTTTCTTCAGGAATGCTGTGCGTGATCACCGATCCAGTTGATTTTTGAATGGCCACCTGACCGGACACAAATAGCATATTGCCAACCTGGATGGCCTGGCTGTAGGGCCCGATTGGATTAGGTGCGTGGGGAGAGTAGATTACTTGTTTGGACATAACTCGTACTTTTGATCAAAGATCAGAAAAATAATGTCAGGTATTTATACTGTATAAATGAACATTCTCATCATTGGAAATGACGATCAACTGGCAGAAGCGCAACGGAAGTTTGGATCAAGACACAGCTATCAACAGTTTGCAAGTTTAAGTGACGCTAGTGTGCGACAAGGCCTGGCAGATGCCCTATTTGATTTTACTAGCTACGCACATCCAGATGAAGTAAAACCTTACGTATCCATTTCAAACATACCCGTGTTTGTTAATGCTGCTTTTGTTTCTTTATCCCGGCTTTTTGACAAAGAGCGGACGGCCAACATTTTTGGTTTTTGTGGATTGCCCACATTCCTCGATCGTGAGGTTTTAGAGGTCTCCATGCTTCATCAAGGTAGTCAGCCAGTCCTAGCAAAAACGTGTGAAGGCCTGGCGACTAATTATCAATTGGTGGCTGATCGTGCGGGGCTCGTTACACCTCGTGTGATTTGCATGATTATTAATGAAGCTTACTCTACAGTAATGGAAGGCACAGCCACCCGCGAAGACATTGACCTGGCAATGAAACTAGGTACCAACTATCCGTGGGGACCATTTGAATGGGCAAGTAGAATCGGAGAAAAAAATGTCTGCCGACTGCTCGAGGCTGTAAAAGAATCTACGGGTGATGAGCACTATAACGTCTGTGAACTCCTAAAAACTGTCAGTAAGAAAAGCTAAGTAGTAGGGTAACTTACTCTACCGTCACACTCTTTGCAAGGTTTCTGGGTTGGTCTACGTTGCAGCCTCGCATCACGGCAATGTGATAAGACAACAACTGCAGAGGCACAACTGAAATCATCGGCATTAGTGCTTCAATCGTAGCGGGTACTTCAATTGTAAACTCGGCCATTTTCTGGATTTGAGTGTCGCCCTCCGTCACCACTGCTATGACGCGACCTTTGCGAGCTTTTACTTCTTGAATGTTGGAAACTACTTTTTCGTACGAACTGTCCTTCGTAGCGATGAATACGACCGGCATTTCTTCGTCAATCAATGCAATGGGTCCGTGTTTCATCTCCGCAGCCGGGTAGCCTTCTGCATGTATATAGGAAATTTCCTTCAGCTTAAGAGCGCCCTCCAACGCAACAGGAAAATTATAGCCTCGGCCCAAGTAAAGGAAATTCCGCACATCTTTAAATTCTTCTGCGATAGCCTGTATTTGATCATTCATTTTTTTGATGAGCTCAACAATGTGAAGGGCGTGCAGGTTGTTTGGCAAACTGTCAGATCCTTCAGCTGATACATCACAAACCTTGTCACAAAGTGGGCAGGTGACTTGGCCTGGCGGTGGTCTGTCTGCCATTTCCTGCA
>JAIENH010000152.1 GCA_019751475.1 Cyclobacteriaceae bacterium | reverse complement strand
ACTCCGACCATATCGACTTTGACAGAAATTTCTCCGACTGCCTGGCACGCGTGCAGCGCGGAGAAGTGCAGATGGCCATTATCACACAGGAAGTTTCTATTGAAGATGTGAAGCGTGTTTGTGCCAGCGGTTACACGATGCCGCAAAAGTCAACATATTTCTACCCAAAAGTTATATGCGGTTTTTTGTTCAGTTCAATCGTAGAAGAAGAATTTAAAATGCCGCCCTACTCTCCTTTTAATTCATGATGACATTCAACCGACCGCTGGTGCTTGCCTCTACCTCTCCGCGAAGGCAGTTTTTATTGAAAGAGGCCGGGTTTGACTTTCGCGTAGAGAAACCCACAGAGGATGAGTCATTTTCTGATTCTATGCCAGTAGAGTTTGTGCCAAAGTATTTGGCGGAGAAAAAAGCCTTAAGTCTGAAAAAGAAAATTACCAATGAAATAGTCATCGCTTCCGATACGGTAGTAATTCTCGACAGCAAGATTTTAAACAAACCCCGCGACCGGAAAGAAGCCATAGAGATGCTTTCACACCTATCTGGCCGGACACATATGGTCATTACAGCCGTATGTCTAATGTCGGCAGAGAAACTTGATCTGTTTGACGATCGCACAAAAGTGACGTTTAAGAAACTCAGTCTTGATGAAATAAATTTTTACATCGACCGATGCCAGCCGTTTGATAAAGCCGGTGCCTATGGTGCCCAGGATTGGCTCGGCATGGTGGGGATTGAAAAGATAAATGGCTCCTACTTTACGGTGATGGGCCTGCCTATGCATAAGGTGTATAAACACTTGATGGGGTTTTAAATGCAATAAGCTTCGGGAGTCAAATAAAACCCCTTGGTGAGCAAGTCCAAAATTCTTAACTCGTGATTTGAATCATCTAATCATATGAAAAAAGTATTTGCCCTCATCGCCACACTGTGCGTGACGTTCGCAATCGCACAAAAGAAAGAAACAAAGCCCGCTGCGGGTACGCCTGAAAAAAAGGACGAACTCGCCTTATTAGGAATCAAATTCCGGAATATCGGACCGGCTGTTACCTCTGGTCGCATTGCTGACTTTGCTGTCAATCCAAAAAATATTTCAGAATACTATGTGGCCACCGCTTCGGGTGGAGTGTGGAAAACAGTAAATGGTGGAACTACTTATGAACCGATCTTCGACAGCCAGGGCTCCTACTCTATCGGATGTGTGACACTTGATCCTAACAACCCCAACGTTGTTTGGGTGGGCTCCGGTGAAAACAACAATCAACGAAGCGTGGCCTATGGCGATGGCGTTTACAAATCTGAAGATGGCGGAGCCTCGTGGAAAAATATGGGGTTGAAAACTTCCGAGCACTTCGGCAAAATCATTGTCGACCCAAAAAATTCAGATGTTGTTTATGTAGCGGCCATCGGGCCGCTTTGGAAAGAAGGTGGTGAGCGTGGTGTTTACAAAACCAATGATGGTGGAAAGACTTGGGAACAAATATTGAAGATAGATGAACATACAGGTGTGAACGATTTAATCATGGATCCCAGAAATCCGGATGTATTGTATGCGTCTGCTTTTCAGCGAAGAAGAAGTGATTATGCCTACGTGAGTGGTGGCCCTGGCTCGGGCATTTATAAGACTCTGAATGGCGGCAAGACATGGGACAAAGCAAATAGCGGTCTTCCTTCGGCTGATAAGGGGCGAATTGGTCTGGCTATTTCTCCGGCCGATCCGGAATATATTTACGCAATTGTTGAGGCCGCCAAAGACGCTGGCACTTATCGCAGCACCAATCGCGGAGCGAGTTGGCAAAAAATGAGCAGTCACCAAACGGGCGGCAACTACTACAATGAAATCATTGCTGATCCTATGGATCGTGAAACGGTGTACACGATGGGCTATGCCATCAGCATCAGCACCGATGGTGGAAAAAATTTCAAACCCATTGGCGAAAAATCAAAACATGTCGACAACCATGCCTTGTGGGTAAATCCTACCAATACCAGCCACATGATCAACGGCTGCGATGGCGGTATTTACGAAACATGGGATGGAGCCAAAACCTGGCAATTCAAATCAAACTTGCCTGTGACTCAATTCTATAAAGTGGAGGTGGACAACACACTACCTTTCTACTATGTGTACGGTGGCACGCAAGATAATTTTAGTTTGGGCGGCCCATCGCGCACGCGAAATGAAAACGGCATCTTTAACTCCGATTGGTTTGTCACCAATGGTGGCGATGGCTTTGAAAGCGCCATCGACCCATTCAACACCAACATTGTTTACGCTCAATCGCAACATGGTGGATTGGTGCGCTTCGACAAAGCTACAGGCGAAAGCACCGGCATTCAACCGAAGCCCGGCACAGGTGAAAATGAATATCGTTGGAACTGGGATGCGCCATTGCAAACCAGCGCACACAAAAAAGGAAGAATTTATTTCGCTGCTAACAAAGTTTTTCGAAGTGACGATTATGGCAATACCTGGCAAACCATAAGCGGAGATGTGACCCGTAATCTCGATCGCAATAAACTGCCATTGATGGGTAAAGTGTGGAGCATCGATGCCACAGGAAAAAATGATGGCACAGCATTGTATGGAACTGTAAGTGCTTTTTCGGAATCGCCCAAAAATGAAAAGCTGTTAATCATTGGCACCGATGACGGTTTGATTCAGGTGACCCAAGATGGCGGGCAAACTTGGAAGAAAACAGAAACCTTTTCCGGTGTGCCTTCGATGACATACGTGTATCACGTGTTTGCCTCACAGCATGATGAAAATGTTTTTTATGCAACCTTGAATAATCATAAGCGTGGAGATTTTAAACCTTACATTTTTAAGAGCAGCGACAAAGGCGCTACGTGGAATTCCATTACCGCAAATCTTCCCGAACGTGGCTCGACTTACAGCATAGCAGAAGACCATGTTGATCCAAATCTTTTGTTTGTCGCCACGGAGTTTGGTGTTCACTTTTCAAATGATGGTGGAAAAGGCTGGCGTCAGTTGAAAGGTGGCCTGCCGACCATTGGCATTCGCGACATGGCCATTCAAAAGCGCGAGAACGATTTGGTGCTGGCTTCATTTGGTCGCGGCTTTTTTGTGTTAGATGATTACTCGCCTCTGCGACACATTAAACAAACAGAAAACAAAGAAGGTTTCTTATTTCCGGTGAAAGACAGTTGGATGTACGTGGAAAATAGTCCGCTGGGAATTCGCGGAAAAGGATTTTTGGGCGAATCACTCTACACCGCTGAAAATCCTAAAGTGGGCGCTGTGTTCACCTATTTCTATAAAGAAGATTTGAAAACGCGAAAAGAAAAGCGACAAGAAGAGCAAGACAAACTGAATAAAGACAATAAAGATGTATTCTATCCCAGTTATGAAAACCTGAAAGAGGAAGAAAAAGAAGAAGCACCTTATTTGTTATTCACGGTGCACAATCAACAAGGCGATATTGTGCGAAAGTTAAAATCATCAGCCAAGAAAGGTGTCTCGCGCATTGTTTGGGATTTTCGTTATCCCAGTTCGAATCCGATTAACTTAAATACAAGCGCGAATGATAATCCGTTCCAATCAGATGATGTGGGTCAGTTGGTGGCACCAGGCACGTACACCGTCACACTTTCAAAGTATGTAGATGGAGTGATTACCGATTTGTCAGGGCCAGAAAAATTTGCGGTGAACATATTACCAGGCACTACCCTTCCTGCCAATGACCGTCCGGCTTTGGTAGCGTGGCAACGTAAAGCGGCCGAGTTGCAGCGAAGTGTGCAAGCGGCATCTGCCATACTCACCGATGCCAACAATCGCACCAAGCACATGAAAGAAGCCATCATGAGCGTAGCAAAACCCAATCAAGACTTTGTGAAAGATGTATTGACACTTGAAGAAAAACTCCGAACTATCCAAAAGAAAATGAATGGCGACCGTGTGGCCGATCAGCTAAACATTGATACACCACCTTCCATCACCTCTCGACTCTTTAGTGCAATATATGATAGCTACGGCACCACCAGCGAACCGACCGCCACTATGAAGGAGCAATTGCAAATTTCCAGTGATGAATTTGACATTGCTCTAAGCGAACTTAAAAGTACTTTCGCCACCGAACTAAAAAACCTTGAACAAAAACTGGAAGCTGCCGGAGCACCTTATACGCCCGGAAGGATGCCGGAGAGGAAGTAGGCCTTTCTTTTGAAGGATGGGATACTCTCATGACATTTAAATAGTAATTTCTTAGTAGCTAAAATTTCTAAGCTGCTAACTAATTTGTTGTTGATGCCCGTAGATTTTAAAATGCGAATCGAAGTCTTCGCTTTTTATACCTTTCATGCCATGCAAATGAAGAAAAGCCCCCAGCGCAGTTGATTGCGGTAAGTACGATGCCACCACTTTCTTTTGGTAAAGGTAGTAAGCCAGCACATTCATAAAGATAGTATTCCTGGCAAAGCCGCCATCCACAAAAAGTGTTTTCACGCGAGGAACATCTATCAACTGAATCGATATCATTAATAGTGTAACGAGGTGCGCAATTAAACTATGATAGGCTTCCTTTTGATTTTGAAAAATAGAAATATTCCACGTACAAGTCTGGGGCTTGGGTAGTGGCCCAGTTCCTTGCATGCAAGCGGGATAGAATTTATTTCTATTTATCGTTTGAACTTTCCCAAAAACAGCCTCATCAAATTCCATTTCTTTGTAGAAGTCTTGAGAAATATTAAAGTGTTCGGCTATCCGTTTGATTTGATAGTCATGCTCGCGCCCCAGCAAAAGCCTAGAGGCCTTCACTTGTTTGCCATCTGGTTGCATGTAACACAAGCAATCTTTATGCAACTGCGCCAACGTAAGATTCGAGGTGTTGAATGGATTCAGTTGAATGCTCCAAGTGCCAGTAGAAATAAGCATAAAGCTACTGTGCGAACCACTTACATAAGGTATCAATGCCGAAGAACTGTCGTGCAGACCAAAACCAACTTTGATAGACGCTTTGCCATTGTTAGCCTGAATGACTTTATGCCGTTTAGTTGTGAGTGGTGCCAGCTTAGAAAGTATATCTCCCGATACCCAAGGCGCATATTGAAATTTTCTGAAATCCCAAAGTGCTGTGTGGCAACCGATGGAGGTGTAGTCACTGACTTCTTCAGCAGAGATAATGTAAGACAGGTACTGAGGCAGATGAAGTGAGAATTTTATGTTGTCCCATAGCTTTCGCTTACTTTTCTTTAGCCAATAAAGTTGCACGCCTGCATTGAGCATGCCTAAGCTGGGTGAACAAGTAGTTTGAGTAAATTGATTGATGTTTTGCCTAAATTGATTTCGGACGCTTTTGTAAAATCTGTTTAGTATCTTTTTTGGTATCGGCTTCATGTAATCGTATAAAGGTGCGATGGGTTTTCCGTTGTTGCCCACATGCACAAAACTTGCTCCATAGGCAGCGAAGTTTACTGCCACAACTTTGTATTCTTCAGAAGTCAACAGTTTTCGCCATTCAGATTTAATCCATCGAGTTAGCTCATCGATATCTTCGCAAGGAAATCCATCTTCATCTGCCGTGGTGGCTAAATGATATTGTGTTTCGCGTAACACTTTTCCAACCGAATCGAACAAGAGCAATTTTTTGTTGGTCTTGCCAACATCAAAAATGGCTGTTACTTCCCTCATAAGCCTGTCGCCAAACTTGATTTACCTCTTTGTTGAATTAGCGTGTCTCTCACTCTCGCAGCACGAAAAACATCGATGGGTTTCAAGGCGCCCCCTTTTTGTTTCATCGCTTCAGCAACTAACGGGCGCGTGTCTGTTTGAAATGATTCTTTCAAAATTTCTTCTGCTCGCACCACATCGTTTTCTTCTTGCGCCTCGCTCAATTTTTTACGGTCGACTAATAACGCTTTTGCATAGGTATTTAAAATCATCTCCACAGATTGCATCAAATCTTCCAGCGGGTCTTTGGTGTTGTGGCTTGCATCAATCATCCATGCTAATGACGGATTTTTTACTTTTCTGTCTTCCATGCCGTCTACCAATTCATTAAAAATAAGAAAGAATTGATAAGGTTTGATGCTGCCTGTTGTCAAATCATCATCGCCATACATGGAGCCATTGAAATGGAAACCACCTAACCTACCAAAGTGCATGAGGCGCGCCACAATCTGCTCAATATTGGCGTTGGGCAGATGATGGCCAAGGTCGACCAACACGTTTGCTTGTGTACCCAAACTTTGGCAGAGCGAGTAAGAAGTTCCCCAATCGGGTATGACCATCGAATAGAAATTTGGTTCGTACGGTTTGTACTCAATCAACATATTCCAATCCGTAGGTAGTCCTTTGCAAATCTTTGCCAATGATTCGTGGGTATGTTCATACGCTTTCCTAAAATGATGCTGTCCAGGAAAGTTAGAGCCATCGGCCAGCCACACGGTCAAGGTTTTGGCATTGAGTTTTTCTCCATGCTCAATGCATTCTAGGTTGTGCGCAATCGCTTGGGCTCGCACATGCTTTTCAACATGACACAAGGAACCAAACTTGTAAGAATGCTTTTGGTCTGATTGATTTTGGAACGTATTGGAATTGACTGAATCAATCACTAAATCATTTGCCTTCAGCGATTGTCTTATTGCAGTGATGTCGGCAGGTTTATCCCACGGAACGTGCAACGAGATGGAGTTGGAAGATTTGTTGAGCAAGTGAATCAAACCAATGTCTTCAATTTTTTCTTCCAAGTTGCGTGGCTCTCCACCCATGGGGAAACGACCGAAGCGCGTGCCGCCCGTACCCAATGCCCAACTTGGTATTGCCACTTGAAAGTTTTTTATTTTTTTTAGTAGGGCGGCTATTTCAAATCCCTTACGGGAAATCGCTTCGCCCAAATAGTTGAAATGAAACTGATGCTCTTTGGCAAATTTTTTATTTTGTTCTTCAATCAGTTTAGGGATAAGTGAGCGATTCATATTTATTTTTTATTTCCAAGCTTCTGAACCACTAAGACACGAAGGCACTAAGTTTCACTAAGTATAGTTTTTTGTCTTTGTGTTTTCTTGGTGTCTTCGCGACTTCGTGGTTCATTAAAGTATTAGTCTTTTAATTCCATCTTTCATTAAAGGCACATGAAAATTCAGCAATAGCCCCAATCGTTTTTTCGTAAGCTTTAAGTAGCTCAACAATTGCGCCTCCCACACAGGGTGGTAGTTTTCTTGAGCTTTGAGTTCCATAATTACCAAATCTTCAACAAGTAAATCCAATCGTAATCCGTCATCAATAATTAATTCATCATAAATAATGGGTACTTGTCTTTGGCGTACGTAACTAATGTTTCGTTTTGATAATTCATAACAGAACACTTTCTCGTACACAGTTTCTAATAGACCAGGCCCTAGTCTTTTATGGATTGTAATGGCAATGTCCACAATTTGGGTAGCTAGATATTCTTCTCTTTCTGAAAGACGTTGATACATATTATAGAAATTTAGTAAAGAGCACATTAAACCACCAAGGCTCAAAGGCACGAAGTTTCACTAAGTAATCTCCGTGTCCCTTTGCGTCATGGTGTCTTTGTGATTCATCAACCACCAAGGCACGAAGGCATTAAGCATCACCAAGTAATCTTTGTGTCCCTTTGCGTCATGGTGTCTTTGTGGTTCAATTGGTTCAAGAACCTACCTAACAAATCCCATCGCTACACCACCATCCACGTTCAGCACATTACCTGTTGATTTATTCAGCAATCCACCCACAAACGCAAAGCATGCATTGGCAATGTCTTCGGGTAAAATGGTCTCATTCAATAAAGTACGCTTGGCATAGTAGGCAGGAAGTTCCTCTACTTTAATTCCGTAAGCCTCCGCTCTTCCTTCCGCCCAACCGCCTGCCCAAATGTTGCTATCAGCAATCACCGCATCGGGGTTCACGGTATTCACTCGTATTTTATCATTGCCTAATTCAGCGGCAAGCAAACGGGTAAGGTGCGCTTGCGCGGCTTTTGCTGAACCGTAGCCCGCATTGTTTGGCCCCGCTACTACTGCGTTTTTGGAGACGATGTTTATGATATCCCCACTCAAACTTTGTTGCCTCATGATTTCCACACCTTTTTGCGAAACAAGAAACTGACCTTTTACTAATATATCAAATAATTTATCCCAATCTTCAATCGAATGGTCTGCAATTGATTTTGAAATACTGATGCCCGCATTGTTCACAATGATATCCACACCACCAAAAGCCAACGCTGCTTCGGAGTATGCATTGGAAATACTTTCCTTATCCGTCACGTTTAGCAATGAAGCGGAGACCGCATCTTTTCCGAAAGTCTTATTAAACTCATTTACCGCGCCATCAAGCCTTTCTTGATTGATGTCGTTCAGAAAAACACACGCACCTTCCTCTGCAAATTTTTTCGCGATGGCCTTTCCGATTCCGCCAGCGCTGCCTGTTACCAATGCAATTTTACCCGAAAGCGGTTTTGGTTTTGGCATGCGCTGAAGTTTTGCCTCCTCCAACAACCAATACTCAATGTTGAAAGCTTCTTGTCGAGGCAGCGAAGTATATTCTGAAATCGCTTCTGCGCCCTTCATCACATTGATGGCATTGATGTAAAACTCTGCCGCCACACGTGCCGTTTGTTTATCTTTTGCAAAAGTGAAGAGCCCAACGCCTGGGTAAAGAATCACCACAGGGTTTGCATCGCGCATAGCAGGACTATTTGTGTGCTTACATTTTTCATAATACGCTTTGTACATGGCGCGATAGGCATCAAACGCGGGAACTAATTTTTCTTTGACGACCTTGCTGTCCGATAAATCTTCATCTGATTTCAATTCCAAAACCAATGGACTGATTTTCGTGCGCAAAAAATGGTCGGGGCAACTAGTGCCCATGGGTGCCAATTTTTCTAAATCATGAGAGCCGATAAATTCCAGTACGCGCTCATCATCGGTGAAGTGGCCAATCATTCGCGTTTGACTAGAGCAAAGGCCACGAAGAATTGGAGCAAGTGTAGCTGCTTGTTGTTTTCTTTTTTCTTTGGGGAGAGATTTTAATTTACTTCCACCAAAGACCGCTCTCTTTTTTCCATAACTATTCTCCAAATATTCAGCACATCGCTCAATTACTTCCAGTGTGTTGATATAACTTTCGTAGGCCGTATCGCCCCACGTGAAGAGGCCATGAGAGCCGAGCATAATGCCGCGGATGCCAGGGTTCTCGTCCAAACATTTTTTCAGTTTCAACCCAAGGTCAAAGCCAGGACGCTGCCATTCTACCCAGCCAATCTTGCCATCAAATAATTCTTGCGTGATTTTCTTTCCATCTTTTGCCGCTGCAATGGCGATGGCCGCATCGGGATGTAAATGGTCGATGTGTTTGAAGGGAAGGAAACCATGCAGTGGAGTGTCGATGGATGGAGCTTTGGAAGACAAATCATAAATGCAATGGTTGAAAAGCTCCACCATTTCATCTTCGTATTCAATACCGCGATAGATTTTTTTCAAGCTTCGAAGGCGGTTTACATAGAGTGCAGCCAATCCATTTCGCTTCATCGTGCCCAAATCTCCACCAGAGCCTTTCACCCACATCACTTCGGTATCTTCACCCGTGATCGCATCTTTTGCCATGGCCTTGCATGATGTGTTGCCGCCTCCGTAGTTGGTCAACCGTAAGTCGGCCCCCAATAAATTGGAACGATAAACAAGCAATGCTACTTCGTCTCCCGCTAGCTCTGCCGCTTTTTTTCCATCCCACAAATAACTAACGTGTCTAAATGTTTTTGCTTCCGTTAACATATTACTGATTTCTGATTTTCAAGAGTTTATTTATTTGATTGAATTACCATAGCCCACCACTATTACAGAAAGAATGATGAGTGCTATCCCTAAGATAATTGTGTTCCGTGTTTTTGTGCTCACGCCTTTCCATTCTTTCAACGCAACCCCCCAGCCGTTTGCAACTAAGATGATAAAGGCCATGTGCAGAATCCATGAGCTTGCCCCGTTGCCCAATTTGCTTTCGCCCATGCCGTAAAAGAAAAATTGCAAAAACCACGTAGTGCCAGCCAGTGCGGAGAATAAGTAGTTATTGACCAGTGGGGAATTTTTGTTGGCATAGTCGCCAAACGTTTTGTTCTTAAAGTTTAAGAAAGCACACCAAATAAAATTGGTTGATAATCCGCCCCAAAGCAGAACAACATAAGCTACATTATTTTGATAAAGTGGATTATTACCTGAAGCAATTGCTGCATCGGCCAAAGGCTTGCCTGCTTCGATGCCGAAATTAAAACACGAACTTAAAATTCCCGATGTTATCGCGACAGCAAGGCCTTTCAATAAATTAAACTCAGCCACACTCTTTTTCTTATAACTATCCGACATCTCTCGCTCCTTTAGCATTCCAGCTTTGCCACACACGTAAATGCCAAGCAAGCAAACAGCCACGCCCAACAAAACTACCTGACCCCAAGTGGTACTTATCATTTCTGAAAAGGTGGTTTTACCTTCTTCGGGAAAAAAGTTGTAGTAGATAGAAGGTACCAATGCCCCAAAGGCAGAGCAAAAACCTAATACTACAGAATTGCCCAGCGACATCCCCAAGTAACGCACACCCAGCCCATAGGTGAGCCCGCCAATTCCCCACAGCACTCCAAATAGAAATGTAAACTTGAGCGTACCGAACGATGCGCTACTTATCAACTCCGCAAAATTTGGCACTGTTAACCATGCAGCCAGCGGTGGCACAATGAGCCACGAGAACAAGCCACCCACAATCCAATAACTTTCCCACGCCCATTGTTTTACTTTGCTGTAGGGAACATAAAAACTCCCCGAAGCAAAACCGCCAATAAAGTGAAAGATAACGCCAAGAATACTGCTCATAAATGCAAAACTAACGTGTAAAACTCACTCTACTGACCTGAACCTTCATGCACCTAACCCCTGTCTCCCTCTCCCGAAACTAGGGGTGACTGAGCTTACATTAGGACTTTGAGTCAATTGTTGAAGTGTCGTTTTTCAAAATACAGTCGCCAGTTAAAGCGAAGCACGCAAAGTCAATCGGAAGGGAACCTCTACCTGCTGTGGAGTATTTTCAAGTACTATTTTCGCAGCCCTTTCGCCCATCCAATAGAAGTCCGTGGAGATGGTGGTGATACCGTTTAGAATAATTTTTTTAAGGGGAATTTCATTGTATGAAATGACACCTACATCTTTCCCGACTTTAAGTTTTTGAGAAAGTATTTTTTCAATCAAGATAACTAAGTCTTTTTCCATCAAGTTGATGTACACTTCACCAGCAGTGATTGGCTCATCTTCAATACTGTTTACAACCTTTGAACTGAATGCATACTGATGGCAGAAGCGATGAAACCCTTTCAATATTTCTTTGGGATGATAGGTGTAATCAGGAAAAACAATCTTGAGTGTTTTGTACTTGCGCAGAGGCTCTAGTGCTTCTTCTAGCGCAGAATAAATGTTCTGCTCAAAATTTTCGACTACCTCCGAGAAACCATTTCCCAAGCCAGTTACTTTTTTATCCAACAACAAGAGTTTGCTTGAGGGAATCGTTTTGATGACTTCATCGGCATATTCGCCTCCTTCTAGAAAGTGAGGTATTATCACAAAATAAGAATAATCGTTCTTCGAACAATTCAGCAAGAGCTTTTTAAAAAGAGCAAAATCATTATTGTAAATATAGAAATCGATGGTGGCTGATTCGCCCAGGGTCTGGGCAAAGGCATCGTAGATTATTTTTTTATGTTCACTGAGTTTATTGAAAAGCAAAAAAATCTTTAATGTTCGTTTTACATCCGTGTTGCTGATGAAATAGCCTTTCCCGGGAACGGAACCGACCACGCCCGTCTTTTTTAAGTGCTTATAACTTTTTTCTACAGTGTCTTTCGATATCTCAAACTCAACACTTAGTTCGTTTATGGACGGAAGCTGTTCATCTTTTTTCAAACGCCCTTCCGAAACAGCTCGAATGACTGCATTGGCCAATTGAATGTATTTGGGAGTGGCCGAGTATTCATCGAGGGCGAGATGCTTATAGGTTTTCGACATTGTACGCTGACTGTTAGTGAAAATAGATGGCCTTGGTTCGTTGCTTTTTGTTTATTTCTTAATCCTGTTTTCCAGCCAGAAGGTACAGGAAGGTTTTCATCCAAAGATTGCAGAACTTTCGGCTGCTTACAAACTGTCAGAATAATGAATCCACTATTTACCCGTCTGCTCGCCCTTCTGTTCCTTATAATGAGTTTGCCAAGCCTCGCTCAGCTAAAGGTACAGAATCTACGTGTTGAAAACTTACAGAATCCAATGGGGCTTGACGAAAAACAGCCCCGCTTTAGTTGGCAACTTGCGAGTGATAAACGCAACGTGCTTCAAACTGCCTATGAGATTACAGTTAGGGGAGGAAAAAACGTATTATGGAATACAGGAAAAATCAATTCAGACCAATCGGTGTATGTTGCCTATC